>NZ_JBJURL010000186.1:0-928 GCF_046097905.1 Pseudarthrobacter sp. NKDBFgelt
GGGACCGATCCGGGGCCTCCCGCGCAAGTTCGCACTAGCGAAGGTCAAACTCTTGGGATCTTCGCTGGAGCGGAGCGCGAAGTGAAGAAGTCCAGAGCGACCAAACGGTAAAGTCAGGTTCGAAGGCGATTGCGAGAAGTAAGGCGATTATTTTACATTGCGCGGCATCTGGACTGGGGTTCTCAAGGGGGCGATGTTCGAGCTCTGAAAAACCTCTACTCGATAGGCCCTCTTCGCTCGGCCGAATGCGCCTCTTGCTTGCTTTGGCAACTGATGCTCGCGCCGCAAGCGAATCTCACCGCCTCACAAACGAGAGGAACTCCGCCTCCAGAAGCGCCTCTGCCGAACACGAAGGCGCGGCAAGGCGAGTGCTTCAATCCGGCTTCTCAATGTGCTGATCCGAAGTTCGACCCGTTCCAGTAGGTCGTCGAGCTGCAGGGCTCCACGCCAGACTTACCGCAGGATGATCCGTGCAGTCGCACCTTCATCGTTGCAAGCCCCCCCTCAGTTGAGAAGCTCAATCCCTGCACGTTGCTGTCCAGCACCTTAACAAAACGGCTGTCCGCCAGCGATGCGAACACGACGGTGGTGCAACCTGCAGAGCCGCAGTAAAGGGCGACCGAGTCACCGCACCTGAAGCGACCGTAGTCTAGAATAAAATCTGACTGTCCGTCGCCGTTGATGTCGCGGCGCGTCAAAAAACCCTTCTTGAAGGTGATTTTTTCATCGCAGCCCTTCATCGCTTCATCAATGTTTGCTTGCACCTCCCGAGGAAGGACCTTGGCGGCCGCAGCGGGCGAACTCATTGCTTGCAATGCGCATAGCAGAGGCAAGAGCCAGATTGCGGTTCTGTCACTCATGGCCAATCTCTTTTATGTAGACCCCCACGGGACCCCGGAGGGACCATGCGTTCGCCTAGACGTCTGGT
>NZ_JBJURL010000187.1:0-893 GCF_046097905.1 Pseudarthrobacter sp. NKDBFgelt
CGACGCTCTGGTGGAGATCGACTTCATCGCAAGGCGAAGCTGAGCCCCGCTCGGCCACAGCCGCTCCGCCCGGGTTCGCGTGGCCACGGCGATCGGCGAGGCGGCGACGCTCAAGAATAGCATTCCGACCGCCCTCCTCGACAGAGCGCCCAGCCGCCGCGGCCAGATCAAGGCTGGCGCTGTCGCATGCCGATCAAGGGTCAGGAAGTGACGCACCCGAGAGGATTCGAACCTCTGACCTCTGCCTTCGGAGGGCCGGAAAGGGCCTTCGTCGCGGTTGTCGATGAGGATCAAGCTACTGCAATTCCTTGTTTTTCTCTACCCCACTTTTGTTCTCTTTGCCGGTCTTTTTGTCCCAGAACTGTCCCAAAAACCAAGGCTGGTATGGTCAGGTGCTGAGCGCCCGCGCCGCACGGCGCCCGCTCGGCGCCAAGAACGGACTTTGGCCTCTATTCCCAAACCGGCATCGGGTGGAGCCAGCGAAAGTGTTCGGTATCAATGACGATCTTCGAGCACTGCGAGAGAGTGATCTCCCGCCTGTTGCATCAGGAGGCTGGCGGGAGATCCAAAGTTAGAGGCAGGGGCCCCTGTAAGTGTCTGAATTCAAATTTAGCCGACATCCAAAGCCGGCCCAGAGTTGGGTAGCCTATTCACCCAGAGTTGGGAACTAGAAGTACGCCGCCAGCCGGCGGCCGCACGGGCTTCGCAACAAGCGCCTTCGCTCTCGTCGAATTAGGTAGCGCCGGCCCCAAAGGTCGAGATCGCGATCAAGGGAAGGCTGACCGACACTCCAATGAGGGCCGGCCCATCTGGGAGAGCGTTATGGAAGATCGATTCCTCACCGACGGCGACGACTACTATCTCGACGAGGCGAGCAGGTTCACCGGCATCGT
>NZ_JBJURL010000188.1:0-862 GCF_046097905.1 Pseudarthrobacter sp. NKDBFgelt
CCTCGCCGCTGAAGGTCAGCAGCCGTTCTGCAAGCGCGCCATGGTCGACCTGGCGCTTGAGCCGCATATCGGCGACGGCCGCCAGCCGCCGGCCGATCACGCCCTGAAGGCCGAAAGTCTCACCAATCGCAGCGGTGCCGAGTGTTACGGCGAGGTCCGGCCCAAGGATCTTCCCGAGCAGATTCAGGATGAGCGACTTGCCTGAGCGCGTGGGGCCGATAAGCACCGGAATCTTGTGCAGGCTGCGGTGCCCCGACAGCATGTAGCCGACGACTTCCTGAAGGAACGCTCTGGTGGCGTCGTCCTTCGGCCAGAGGCCCGAGAGGAAGCGGTTGAACTCGAGTTGCTCCCGCCCCGGTTCATAGGCCCAGTCTGCGACAGACGTCGCCATGAAGCGCCGGTCCGGTGCGTGGAGGCGTCGTCTTGCGAGGTCGTACAAGCCATTACGGCAAGCGATAAGGTTGCGGGGATCAGGGTCGGTTTCGCACCGCTCGAACCATTGGAACGGCTCGACCTCATCAGAGAGCCGCACGAACGCCCGCAATGCGTCGAGGATGAGTTCGACCTTGCGTGAGTCGCAGGCGAACGGCCTCCCATCCGAGATGTCCCGCGCGCTCTTCGTCTGAACCTGTGCATGCGTGAACGCTTGATAGATGGCGCCCTCGATGTCGCATTTCTTTGTTTGCTGCCAAACGGAGCCGGTCCACACCCACCATTGATCGCGCCAGAACGCGAGCCTGAGCGCCCCTTCGCTCGTCTCGAAATAATCACGCAGGAACAGGCGCGCCCATGGGATGGGCTGTTTCTCCGGAAGAGGCAGCCATCGACCTTTCGCATCGGTGAGGTGCGAGACGTCGACGCT
>NZ_JBJURL010000189.1:0-836 GCF_046097905.1 Pseudarthrobacter sp. NKDBFgelt
TCTGTTTCAGGCGCTTTTGACTGCTCGCGACAGGTACTCGCGAAGATCTCCCACACGATATGTGATCCGCGCTCCGATCTTCTCGTATGCTGGTCCCGTCGACGACACGCAGCGAATTCGTGCGAGCGTCGCTTCCGACAGCGGCGCGCCCATCGCCTGAAGGAAACGCGAAGTCAGCTTCGGAGTAAGCGGCATCTCCGCAGGGAGTCCTGCCGCCCACTCATAGGCTTTCAGCGCATCGTTCAGGTCACGCTCATCAGAGCGACCGATGGCGCAAACTTGATCCTTTAGAACTTGCATCGCCCTTCACTCCGTTGCTCCGGTGCAGGCGAACGTATTTCGATTTTTCGTCGGTTGTCATCGCCGCTTGCGAGACCACGCGGTCGGCAGGGACGAACCCGATGTGGGCGGCTCGCCGCCCTTAGGCGCTCCGCCACAACTGCTCTCCCGAAGTAGTAACGGGGAGCTTTAAGTTCGGGCCGAGATCACGAAAACATTTGCAGATTGATCTCGGCTGCGACGGCGTCCGCCGCAGCAACCAAGACAGCGTCCAGATGATGAACATACCGGGACGTCACCGTCCGGACTGAGTGGCCAAGTAAGGCAGCGATGGTTATTTCGCTGTAGCCCAGATCTGCGGCAACGGACGCGAAGCTATGGCGCAGCGTATGCGGCGTCACGTCGGTGAAGCCCGCTCGACTCGCGATCCGCTTCCACGCGCCGGGCAAGCCGCCGAAGGCACCATCGCGCCGGACGGCCGGCAACACATGGGCGGCTCTCCCGCACAGCATGCTTGCCCTTTTTAGTTCGTCGAGCGCGGCGGCGCCGACCGGGCG
>NZ_JBJURL010000020.1:0-52001 GCF_046097905.1 Pseudarthrobacter sp. NKDBFgelt
CCTGACTCCACGAAGATGACCTGCAGGTCGGGGTGGCGGGCTCGTCCACTGGGTGCAGCGTCCAGCCCTGGCCGGGCTTCATGGCTGCCACCGGCACGAGGTCCGGCTGGATGCGGCCGCTGCGGCGGGCGGCCTCATATTTGTCCTGGGAGGCTACGGCGTATGCGTCCGTGCGGTCCTTGGTGATGGACGGGAAGCGGTCGTGCAGGTTCTCTGCGGTGTTCCCCATGTTGAGGGCGGCGGGGTCCACCAGCCGTTCGGACATGAAGCGCGGATTCGGATCGGCGCCTGAACCCATGGGGTGGTTCCCCATATGCTCGACGCCCCCTGCCACCGCCACGTCATAGGCTCCGAAACTGATTCCGCCGGCCACAGCCGTCACCGCAGTCATGGCCCCTGCGCACATCCGGTCTATAGCGAAGCCGGGGACCGTCCTGGGCAGGCCGGCCAGCAGGGCGGCGGTCCGGCCCAGGGTGAGGCCCTGGTCTCCGGTCTGGGTGGCGGCGGCGATGGCCACCTCATCAATACGTTCCGGCGGCAGCGAGGGGTTGCGGCGCAGCAGTTCGCGGATGCATTTCACCATCAGGTCATCAGCCCGGGTGCCCGCGTAGATGCCCTTTTCCCCGGCCCTGCCGAACGGTGTGCGGAGGCCGTCCACAAAGACGACGTCCCGGACAGTGCGCATGGATGCGCCGCTTTCCTGGTGGCTCACGTATAACTCCTCATCGAGACGTAGGCGCCGGTTGCATGCCGGGATGCGGCAGCCAGCCTGGCGGCAATACCTCCGATGTTACTCGTGAGTAACTTAGCCCGCAAGGCCCGCAGTTTGAAGGGACGCTCTCTCACCTAATGCGACATTTTGGCCAGCGCTCTCTCACTCTCTTCAGGAAAGTGAGCGAGCGTCGCTAATATTCACGCATCAAGTGGGAGAGCGTTTGGGGTTGACCGGCATCAAGTGAGCGAGCGTGTGGGTTTGACCGGCATCGAGTGAGAGAGCGTTTGGGGAGTTGTTGGCTGGGCTACTGGCCGGCCGGGGCTGCGTCCGCTTTGGGTTCCTTGGCGGGCAGCGGCTGGGGGTGCAGGAACGCGTCGGAGATGAGGGGGGCGGCCAGTTCCACCTGCCAGTCCCGTGCCCCCAGTGCGCGCAGTTCCGCGGCAATCGCATCCTCGCTGACATCCGCCGGTGGCCGCCAGGCCACCCGCCGCAGGTAGTCGGGGGTCAGCAGGTTCTCCAGTGGCAGGTTCAACTCCTCGGCCCGTGCCTGCAGCAGTGGCCGGGCGGTGGACAGCCGGGCAGCCGCTGCCGGATCGCGGTCGGCCCACACGCGCGGCGGGGGTGGTGCGTTGGTGGGCAGGTGCAGCGGCGGGAGCTCATTCAGGTCCCGGGCTGCCGCGATGCACCGCAGCCAGCGGGGAGCCTCCCGCTGGGCAGCCCGGCCGTGGAAGCCTTTGGTCCCCAGCAGCTGCGGTACCGTGGACGGCATCGCCTTGGCTGCTGCCACCAGGGCAGAGTCCGGGATCAGCCTGCCGGGTGCAACATCCCGCTTTTGCGCCAGGGAGTCCCGCTCCAGCCACAGTTCCCGCACGGCAGCAAGCTGCCGGCGGTCCCGGATCTGGTGGAGGCCTGAGGTTTTCCGCCACGGGTCGACGCGGGCGGGCGCCAGTCCCGCGGCCAGGATTGCCGCGAACTCCTGCTCGGCGTACTCCAGCTTGCCGTCGGCCTCCAGGAGTTCGATCAGCTCCTCCCGCAGTTCCGTCAGGACCTCAACATCCAGGGCGGCGTACCGCAGCCAGGGTTCGGGGAGGGGACGGGTGGACCAGTCGGCGGCGGAATGCTCCTTGGCGAGCCCGAAGCCCAGAAGTTGTTCGATGACTGCGGCGAGTCCCACGCGGGGGAGCCCGGCGAGCCGTGCCGCGAGTTCGGTATCAAAGAGCTTGTCCGGCCACATGCCAAGTTCGGAGAGGCAGGGCAGGTCCTGGCTGGCGGCGTGCAGGATCCACTCGACGCCGCGCAGGGCGTCGTTGATGATGTCCAGGTTCCCGAAGGGTTCAGGATCGATCAGCCAGGTCCCGGCGCCTTCACGCCGGATCTGGACAAGGAAAGCCCGCTGCCCGTACCGGAAGCCGGAAGCACGCTCAGCGTCAACCCCCGCGGGCCCCGTTCCTGCCGCTATGGCCGCAGCGCAGCGCTCCAGGCCGGACTGCGTTTCGATGACCAGGGGAACGCCGTCCCGGGGTGCTGCGAGTTCGACGATTTCGGGGACGGGGCTGTCAAAGCCTTCCACCGTGATATGGGGTGCGGTATCAGCAGCCGGGACGCCGGCCGTGGTGTTATCCGGAATGTTTGGGGTCATGATGCCTTCAGTTTACCGGCCGGCCGGTCCGCGCCTGCGTGCGTGCCATCGTGCGGGCCTGCACAGTGCCACCTTCCGTCCCGGGCGCGATGTGTGCGCCACCGGCCATGGTCCTCAGTTCCGCCGCCGGTGCGTCAGCGGCGTGACGCCGTCGGGCAGTGGCGGGAGGCCGGCGAACGTGCAGACCATGTCCGACCACGCCTCGAGGTGGGCCCTGACATCGGATGTGGCAGGGGTCCAGGAGGCACGGAGTTCAATATCGATGGATCCAGGACGCTCCGAGAGGGTGCCGAAGCTTTCGGAGAGGACGCGCGTGGCCGTACCGCCCGCTGCCCGGTACGGCGCCTTGTGGTTTTCCAGTGCCTCCACGAGCCAGGTCCAGGCGACTGTTCCGAGCATCTCATCGTTGCCCATCTCGGGCTCCAGTTCCGCGCGGATATAGGTGACGATGCGGAACTCCCCGCCCCAGACCTCCGATCCGTCCGGGTCATGCAGGAGGATGAAGCGGCCGGTTGCCAGTTCCGTGCCGCCGTCGTCTTCCGTTCCCGACGCGGCAGCCAGTGCCATGGCAGCCGGGCCGTGGAGCGGCGTTCCCGGTGTGCCGGCGCCGGGAGCGTAAACCTCGGCACCGAGGGCCACGGCAAAGGGCGCCAGGCGGGCAGGCGCCGGAATCTCCGCCAGGCGGAGCTCCCGGCGGCACTGGGCTTTCCTGAGGGTTCCCAAGGCGTGGAGAAACTCCGGGGGAACCTGGTCAAGTGCGTTCACCTTCGCAGGTTACGCAACTGTGCCGGGACGGGCTGGTAGGCTCGCCGCCGCCCCTTGCCCCGGCTGCCGGAAGCGTTAGCCCGCACGCTGCCTGAGCTCCCGGCGGATGGCGTCAGCAAAGGAATCCACGTCCTCCTCGGTGGTGTCAAAGGAACACATCCAGCGGACTTCCCTGGCAGCTTCATTCCAGTCGTAGAAGCGGAAGGACGTGCGCAGCCTGTCAGCCACGCCTTCGGGGAGGATGGCGAACACACCGTTGGACTCGGTCTTCTGGGTGGGATGGACGCCGTCGATGGTGTCGACGGCGGCGCGGAGCCGGGCGGCCATGGCGTTGGCGTGGGCGGCGGAGCGCAGCCACAGGTCGCCCTCCAGGAGCGCGATGAACTGCGCGGACATGAAGCGCATCTTGGATGCCAGCTGCATGTTCATCTTGCGCAGGTACACCAGCCCGTGCGCGGCTTCCGGGTTCAGCGCCACCACCACTTCACCGAAGAGCAGGCCGTTCTTGGTTCCGCCGAAGGACAGGATGTCCACGCCGGCATCGCGGGTGAAGGCACGCAGCGGAACCTGGAGGTGGGCTGCGGCGTTGGCCAGCCTGGCACCATCCATGTGGAGCTTCATGCCCCTGGCGTGGACGTGGTCGGCGATGGCGCGGACTTCCTCCGGCGTGTAGCAGGTGCCAAGTTCCGTGGTCTGGGTGATGGAGACGGCGAGCGGCTGGGCACGGTGTTCGTCGCCCCAGCCCCAGGCCTCCCGGTCAATGAGTTCGGGCGTGAGCTTGCCGTCGGGCGTCGGAACGGGCAGCAGCTTGATGCCGCCGACGCGCTCGGGGGCACCGTTTTCGTCCATGTTGATGTGGGCCGTGGAGGCACAAACCACAGCACCCCAGCGGGGGAGCAGCGACTGCAGCGAAAGGACGTTCGCGCCGGTGCCGTTGAAGACCGGAAAGCACTCAATCCCGGGCCCGAAATGCTCCTCCATCAGTTCCTGCAGCCTGGCTGTGTAGTCGTCCTCGCCGTAGGAGACCTGGTGGCCGTCGTTCGCGGCAGCCAGTGCCGCGAGGACTTCCGGGTGCACCCCGGAATAGTTGTCCGAGGCGAAGCCCCGCACGTTCGGATCGTGGAGGCGGATCCCGGCGGCGGTTTCAGCAGTTGTTGTCATGGGTTTGCTCACGCTTTCAGTCTAGGTAGGTCAGGGCGCCAGCAGCATCCGGCTGCCGTTCAGTTCAGCGGCAGGGACGTGGAAGAGGCCGACGACGGCGCGCGCCAGGTCCCGGACGTCCGTCGCCCCCGGGAATGAACGCTCCGGGTGGCTGCGCCGCAGCCCATCATCCACCAGGGACTTGACCACCAGGACGACGGCGGCTGCCTTGCCGCCGTCGACTCTGCCGGAGTCCCGGCGGAAACCGTCCGCCACGGCCATGGTCCATGCTTCGGCGGCGGCCTTCGCTGCGGCATAGCTGGCCGCCGCCGCCGAGGGCTTGGCGACGGCGGTGGAGGACACCATGGCCAGGCGGCCGTCCGGGGAGGCGGCGACGTCGTCGTAAAAGACGCGCGAGACGTTGCGGAGCGTTGTGATGGCTCCCCGCTCAAGGAAGTCCCAGTCCTCGTCCGTCTGGTCCGTGATGCCGCGCGCGCCCCGCCAGCCGCCCACCAGGTGGATCACGGCATCCATCGGCCCGGCAGCAGCGGAGACCTCGGCCCGCAGCTGCTGTACCTCCTCCATCCGTGCGAGGTCGCACACGAAGGGGGCAACGCCGTCGCCCGCCTGTTCCGCCGCCGCACTGATCCTGGCCTGGTCAGACCCTACGGTGAAGACGCGGTGGCCCGCTTCCCGGAGGGCGCGGGCCACCGCGATGCCGGACACTCCGCTGCCGCCGGTGACCAGCACGTTCAGCCTCCGTTGTGTCACAGGGCAGTGGCTCCGGTGATGCCCGCCGTGGACTCAATGACAGGGCGCATCTTCTTCTCCAGCGCTTCGTAGAACATGGACAGCGGGAATTCGTCGTCGAGCACCTGGTCGGTGAGTCCGCGGGGCGGACCGGCCAGCGGCAGGGCCTCCGGGCCCTTCGCCCAGACGGACGCCGGG
This sequence comes from Pseudarthrobacter sp. NKDBFgelt, assembly GCF_046097905.1. Taxonomy (NCBI): domain Bacteria; kingdom Bacillati; phylum Actinomycetota; class Actinomycetes; order Micrococcales; family Micrococcaceae; genus Pseudarthrobacter; species Pseudarthrobacter sp. NKDBFgelt. Next base: position 5,208 of record NZ_JBJURL010000020.1, read on the forward strand.
TGGGGCGTGACGGTCGCGGAAATCAGCTGGTACGCGGCCAGCCAGTGGGCAGTCTTGGGCCGGTCGATGGAGCGCCAGTACAGCTCGTCGATGCCTGCGCCGAGGGCGATGACGGCGTTGGCCACTTCGTCCCAGTCGATGGTGAGCCTGGTGTCCGTCCAGTGCAGGACCCGCTGCTGGTGCAGCCAGGCGAACAGGAGCTGGCCGCCCAGGCCATCGTAGTTCCGGACCCGGCTGCCGGTGATGGCAAACCGGAAGATGCGGTCAAAGATGATGGCGTACTGCACCAGTTTGGCGTGGCGCCGGGCCTCGGGATCGGCGTCCTCATCTTTTTCTATCCGTACGGATTCGCGGAACGCCGTCAGGTCGCAGCGCAGTTCTTCGAGCGAGTACAGGAAGAAGGGCATCCGCTGCTTGATCATGAACGGATCGAACGGCAGGTCGCCACGCATGTGCGTCCGGTCGTGGATCAGGTCCCACATGACAAACGTGGCCTCGGTCAGGTCCTGGTCGGCGAGCATCTCCGCTGCGCCTTCGGGCAGTTCAAGGCAGGTGGTCTCGGCTGCGGCTTTGAGCACGCGGCGGAACCTGGCCGCTTCCCGGTCCGCGAAGATGGCCCCCCAGGTGAAGGTGGGGGTCTTGCTGACCGCAACGGTCTCCGGGAACAGCACGGCGGAATTGGTGTCATAGCCGGCGGTGAAGTCCACGAAGCGGATGGGAACGAACAGCTTGTTCGAGTAGTCTCCCGCCTCGAGGCCGGCAATGAACTCCGGCCAGATCACCTCGACCAGGACTGCCTCCACCATGCGGCTGCTGCTGCCGTTCTGCGTGTACATGGGGAAGACGACCAGGTGCTGGAGGCCGTTCCGGCGCTGCTCCTGCGGCTGGAAGGCGAGGAGGGAGGACAGGAAGTCTGGAGTGGCAAACCCGGTGCCGGCCCAGCTTGAAAAATCCGCGCACACAGCGTCCAGGTAGGCGGCGTCGTGCGGGAAGGCGGGGGCCAGGGCGCGGACGGCGCTGACGATGTCCTCCACCCGGGAAGCGGCCTCGGAGTGGTGGGCGGCGTCCGGGATGGAGCCGTCCTGGACCTGGAGGGCCTGCAGGGCAGTGGCGGCGGCCTTGAGCCGCTTCCAGTCCTGGTTCTCTGCGGAAATCCCGGTGACGGCGGTGGTCAGGGTTTCGGTCATCGTCGGCTGCCTTTCTGGTTGCTTGCTACCTGATGCCGAGCGTAGCAAGCAACCAGCAGGGCTAATGCGGAAAGTGCTTTAGCCTAAGAAAGCGTTGGGCTCAGGTGCCCAATCTGCCACGGGAGGAGGCCCGCAGCTGGGGGATCAGTGCTCGGGCTCCGTTGCGCTGACCTGCGTATCCTCCTGCGGGACCAGCCGGATGGAGATGGAGTTGATGCAGTAACGCTGGTCCGTAGGGGTTCCGAAACCCTCGCCTTCGAACACATGGCCCAAATGGGAGTCACACGATGCACAGCGGACCTCCACCCGCTCCATCCCCAGGGTGCGGTCGTGGATGTAGCGGACGTTCCCCTCAGCAAGCGGGGCCCAGAAGGACGGCCAGCCGCAGTGGGAATCGAACTTTTCCTTGCTGGTGAAAAGCTCTGTCCCGCACGCGCGGCACTGGTAGACGCCGGCTGTGTGGGTGTCCCAGTATTCACCGGTGTACGGACGCTCGGTCCCCGCCTGGCGGAGCACATGGTATTCCTCCGGCGTGAGTTCCTCACGCCATTGGGCATCGGTCTTCTCAACGCCCTTGCCGCCCACGGCGGATGTTGCTCCCGGAGCTGTGTCTGGGGCCTTGTGTCCGAAGATGCTGTTTCCGAAGATGCTCATAGCCTTGTCAACGCTCACGAGTCACCAATAAATCCCGAGCCCGCGTACAGATGAAGCACGGGAAGACCCAGCTGGTCCTGTGCCTTATTGGCCCAGTCCGTGTGGAACGTGTCCGCCACGGCATGCGGCCGGGTAATCACCACTGCCTGCGCAGCGCCGGTCTCCCGTACTTTGGCGACCAGTCCACTGACGGCCCCGCCGTCCACGACTTCCCCCGTGACGCCTGAGCCCAGTCCTTCCAGGGCCGCCAGGGACACGGACAGGGTCTCCGCCGCCTGGGCTCGTTCCTGGGAGGGATCCGGCGCGTGGGAGGTCAGCTCCCGGAAGGCCTTGGCGATGTCCAGCAGCGAAAGGTTTTCGAGGAAGTCCACCAGCAGGTGCCGCTCGGTGTTTGCCGGCACCAGGACAACCAGGCGGGTATCCGCGCCGGCCACGAGGCGTTCGATGTTCAGGCGGTCGTCCGCCCCCAGGGGTTCTTCGGTCAGGATGACGATGGGTTCACTCATGGCCCTAGCCTAGTCCTGCAGCGTTGCCCTGCGCAGGGGCAGCCGCGCCCGTCTGTTGGCGCCAACAGGCGATGGCCGCACGCGGCGGAATGCGGGCATCGGTCCCGGGCCGGTAAGAATAGTTCATGGCATCTTTCCAGCGAACCCGCCCCGCCCCCGTCCAGAGCAGCCCCGATTCCGGGGGGATGTCCCTGCGGGCCAAATGGGCAATCGGCGGAGCGATCGGTGGGGGCGGCCTGGCAGGACTCCTGGCCACAGGGTCATCGGCGCTCGCCGTGTACTTCGCGCGGCGGGTCATCACACCGGCACGGCAGCGGGCAGCAGACCAGGAAATGCTCGCGCTCATCAGGGACGGCCAGCGGCAGCAGGCGATCTTCGCCGCCACGGACGACACCACGGTGGACGGTGTCTACGGGTTCTTCTTCGACGGCGGCAAAGGGCACGCGCGGATCGGCCGCATCGTCTCCTATTCGCCCGCCGAGCGGACCGTCCTGCGGGACGTTGAAGCGGTGTACGCCGGGGACCTCTCCACGGCCCGCCGCGGCTGGTGGAGCGGGGCTGTCCATCCGGACCCCGCCGCCGTCGGACTTCCGTATGAGGAGGTAATGATCGACGTCGACCGGGGGCAGGCCCCGGCATGGCTTGTCCGCGCCGGCGGTACGGCCCGGACCTGGGCGGTCATGGTGCACGGACGCGGAGCCACACGCCAGGAGGCGCTGCGCGCCGTAGGCCCCGCTTTGGAGCTGGGGCTGACCAGCCTCCTGGTGTCCTACCGCAACGACGGCCTTGCCCCCTCCGCGGACGACGGCCGGTACGGCCTGGGTTCCACGGAATGGCGCGACGTCGAGGCGGCGATCGAGTACGCGCTGGCCAACGGTGCAGAAGAAATAGTGCTGTTCGGGTGGTCGATGGGCGGCGCCATCTGCCTGCAGGCGGCCGACCTGTCCCGCTGCCGGCACCTGATCCGGGCGATGGTGCTCGATGCGCCCGTCACTGACTGGGTGAATGTCCTGGCCCATCATGCACAGCTGAACAGGATTCCCTCCCTGGTGGGCCGGTATGGCCAGCTCATGCTGGGCCATCCCCTGGGGAGGCGACTCACGGGATTGTCCGCCCCGGTTGACCTCAAGGCGATGGACTGGGTGTCGCGTGCAGTGGAACTCCGCACGCCTACGCTGGTGCTGCACAGCGTCGACGACGAATACGTGCCGTACGGGCCCTCGGCCCTGCTCGCCGAGCGAAACCCGGAGATGGTGACCTTCGAGCCCTTCCACCAGGCACGGCACACCAAGGAATGGAATGTCGATCCGGAGCGGTGGGAAAGTCTGGTGAAGGCGTGGCTGCGGCAGCAGCTGGCACCCAGGCTGAATCCGGGCGCCCTGGCCCCGGTCAGTCCCTGAGCCGGTCAGCCGGCTGGCGAGCCGATCGGTGCCGTCACTGCCTGGGTGAGGCGGACCAGGTCAGCCGGTGCCAGTTCTATGTCCAGGCCACGCTTTCCGCCGGAGACCAGCAGGGTCTCCAGGGCCAGGGCACTTGAGTCCAGGACGGTGGGGGAGGGCTGCCGCTGGCCGAGCGGGGAGATGCCTCCCAGCACGTAGCCGGTGCGACGCTGGGCTGCCGCCGGATCTGCCATTGCCGCTTTCTTGGCCCCGAGCGCGGTGGCCAGCGCCTTCAGGTCCAAGGTTCCGCTGACGGGGACGATACCCACGGCCAGCCGGCCCTCCACCTCTACCATCAGGGTCTTGAAAACCCTTGAGGGATCAATGCCGAGAGCCTCGGCAGCCTCCGCCCCATAGCTGGCTGCTGAGGGATCGTGCGTGTAGGGGTGCAGCACGAAGGGAACCCCGGCCGCGGTCAGTGCCGCCGTTGCCGGGGTTCCCTGTGACGCGTTCCTGCGGGCCATGATGCTGGTCCGGGCTGCGGCTAGGAGCGCACGCCGGACGCGGCAGCGACCTTGCGCTTGATCCTTCCCAGCATGGCGGTCATGCCGCGCATGCGGAGCGGCGTGATGGCACGGGTGAGTCCGAGAAGTTCCGGCATGTCGTCCGGGACCGAGAGGATCTCTTCCGCGGACAACCCGTCCAGCCCCTCGTGCAGCACGCCGGCAAACCCCCGGGTTGTGGGGGCCTCTGCCGGAGCCTTGAAGAACAACCGCACGGTACCGGCCGGACCGCCGTCCTTTTCCGTCTCAATGGTAAGGAAGAGCGGCGACTGGCACTCCACCACCTGCTCCAGCAGCTCTGGGTGGTCCTTGAGCCGGTCCGGAAGTTCCGGCAGGCCCTCGGAGAATTCCAGCAGCAGCTGCAGCCGCTCGGGTTCGGACATGGCCTGGAAATCGTCCACGATGGCCGCCAGGGCGGAAGGCAGGGCTTGAGTAGTCATCGGTTCAAGTCTACGCAATTGTTGCGGTACGGGCCGCGTCAGGAGCCTACTGCAACAGGAACAGAACCGCGTTCCGCACCCTTGGCGATCGGCACCCGCACGGCGTTGCCCCACTCGGTCCATGAACCGTCGTAGTTGCGGACGGAATCGAAGCCCAGGAGGTACTTGAGGGCGAACCAGGTGTGGCTGGAACGCTCGCCGATGCGGCAGTACGCCACAACGTCGTCGCCTTCGGCCAGCCCTGCCTCGTCGAGGTAGAGGGCCTCAAGTTCCGCACGGCTGCGGTAGGTGCCGTCTTCTGCGGCGGCGCGTGCCCAGGGGATTGAAGCGGCGGTGGGAATGTGGCCGCCGCGGAGGGCGCCCTCCTCCGGGTAGGCCGGCATGTGCGTGCGCTGGCCCGTGTATTCCTCGGGGGAGCGGACGTCGATGAGCGGCTTGCCCAGGTGGGCAAGGACGTCTTCCTTGAAGGCACGGATGGGGGCGTCGTTGCGCTCGACGACGGGGTAGTCGCCCCTGGCCGGGGCCGGCTTCTCCCTCGTGAGTTCCCGCCCTTCGGCAATCCACTTGTCCCGGCCGCCGTCCAGCAGGCGCACGTCCTGGTGGCCGAAAAGCTCGAAAACCCAGAGGGCGTAGGCAGCCCACCAGTTGGACTTGTCCCCGTAGATGACCACGGTGCTGTCACGGGAGATGCCCTTCGACGCCGCCAGCTCGGCGAACGCGGCGCCGTCCACGTAGTCGCGGGTGACGTCGTCGTTCAGGTCCGTGTGCCAGTCGATCTTCACGGCGCCGCGGATGTGTCCGGTTTCGTAGAGCAGCACGTCCTCATCAGATTCGACCACCACCAGCTCACCGTTGGCGACGGCGCCGCTTTCGATAGCAGCAGCAAGCCACCCTGTGGAGACCAGCCGCTCCGGGTGTGCGTAAGCTGCGAACTTCTCGTTCTGTTCAACGGGGTAGGGCATGATCTTGGCCTTTCATTGAGGACACGGAGAGCCTGCTGGACCTGGCGGCGCCGGCATGGGGACCTGCTTCCACACTAGCCAGCACCCCGGCCCGTGTCCGTATTCCGTTAACAGGACGACATGTTGCCTTCATCACGCTGCGCGGGCGGGAACCTGTGACGCAGTGTGTGGAAGCACTGTGTGACGCATCATGGGACGGCAATGCGGCGCCGCATTGCCGGTATTCTTTCTGGGGACCAACCACCAGCAGAACGGACCCCCTTGGTACAGATCGAACAGCTTGCCGCCCGCACTCCGGCAGTTTCGGTGGATGAGCTCCTCAAAGGTTTCTATCCATCGCCGCGGTTCGGCCAGGTTTCCTTTTCCAGCTACCGCCCCGATCCCAAGCAGCCCAGCCAGTCTGCGGCCGTCAGGGCACTGGAGGGGTTTGCCGACGGCGTGGGCTCCGCGGGCGGGGGAGGACTGTTCAAGAAGTTCTTCGCCAAGAAGGACGAAACCCGCGCCGGCATCTACCTCGACGGCGGGTTCGGCGTCGGCAAGACCCACCTGCTCGCCTCGCTGTGGCACGCCTCGCCCGGCCCCAAAGCCTTCGGGACCTTCGTGGAGTACACCAACCTGGTGGGTGCGCTGTCCTTCCGCAAGACGGTGGACGCGCTCAGCAGCTACAAGCTTGTGTGCATCGATGAGTTCGAGCTCGATGATCCGGGCGACACCGTCCTCATGTCCCGGCTCATGCGTGAACTCGCCGACGCCGGGGTGAAACTCGCAGCCACCTCCAACACCCTGCCCGGATCGCTGGGCGACGGCAGGTTCGCAGCCGTCGACTTCCAGCGTGAAATCCAGGTCCTCGCGGACCAGTTCGACGTCCTCCGAATCGACGGGGAAGACTTCCGGCACCGTGGGCTGCCGGCAGCGCCGGCGCCCCTGAAAAACAGTGAACTGTCCTCGCACATGAAGGCGGAATTCGACGGGAAGACGGTGGCCCAGGACGAGTTCAGCACGCTGATCCACCACCTGGCCGGCGTGCACCCCAGCCGCTACCGCCAGCTGATTGACGGCGTTGACGGCGTGGTGTGGCGCAACGTCCACACCATCACCGAACAGGCCGTGGCGCTGAGGTTCGTGGTGCTTGCTGACCGGCTTTATGACAAGGATGTCCCCATCCTCGCCAGCGGTGTTCCGTTCGACCAGCTGTTCACCGAGGAAATGATGACCGGCGGCTACATGAAGAAGTACTTCCGCGCCGTCTCCCGGCTCACCGCGCTGGCCCGGGAAGGCCAGAACCACGAACCGTCCTAGCGGCGGCCCGGCCCGGTCAGCTGGCTGCTCCGGGACGGCGCGGCTGCAGCACCAGCCGGACCGCCAGCCCCGCGGCGAGTGCCCAAAACGCTGACCCGATACCGGCAAAAGCAAGGCCCGAGGCCGCCATGAGGAAGGTGACGGCCGGGGCTATCCTGTCCTCCGGATCGGCCAGCGCGGCTGACACGGCACCCGCAAGGGTCCCCAGGAGTGCCAGGCCGGCCACTGCCTCGAGCATGCCGGCCGGTGCGGCCGTCACCAGGGTCACCAGCGCGGCGGAGAATGCAGCCAGCACAAGGTAGGCAAGCCCGGACGTGAAGCCGGCCACCCACCGGCGGTGCCGGTCCGGCCCCGCCTCCTCACCGGCTGCCAGGGCGGCGCTGAGCGCGGCGAGATTAACGGCGTGGGCGCCGAACGGCGCTGCTGCCGCGGTCCCCGCACCGGTCACCAGCATGGCCGGACGCCACGGGGTGTCGTAGCCGAAAGACCGGAGCACTGCCACGCCCGGGACGTTCTGGGACGCCATCGTCACCACAAACAGCGGAAGCGCAATACCCGCCATTGCCTGCAGGCTGAAGGCCGGCGTGGTCCAGGCAAGGACTGGAAGAATTTCGCCATCCCCCAGGGAAGTGCCCCCCGAGGCCAGGGAAATCCCGATCACGGCCAGGGCCACCAGCAGGGCTGCCGGGACGGACCAGCGGGGCGCCAGCTTCATCATCAACAGCCAGCACAGGATGACCGGTGCAATGAACAGCGGCACTGTCCCCAACGCCTTGAACGGTGCCAGGCAAAGCTGCAGCAGGACGCCGGCGAGCATTGCCTGCGCAAGGGTTGCCGGGATCCTTGCCATCAGCCGCCCCAGGGCAGGGACCAGGCCGGTCATCGCAATCAGTACCCCGGTGGCAAGGAAGGCCCCGACGGCGGCCGGCCACCCGCCGTCGACCGTTCCGGACGTTGCCAGCAGGGCAGCGCCGGGCGTGGACCACGCGAGCGTCACCGGCACTTTGGAACGCCAGGAAAGCCAGAGCACCCCAAGGCCCACGGCAACGGTCAGTGCCAGCAGTCCGGACGCCGCCTGCGCGGGGCTGGCGCCCACCGCCCTGAGCCCGGCCAGGACCACGGCGAAGGAGGACGTAAATCCCACCAGCGCGGTGACGATACCTGCCACAACGGGCCGGGAGTCGAGCTTGTGCCGCCCGGGTGATTGCTGTGCCGTGGGATATGCGGGGGACTTCGCCATACGGGCAGGTTACCGGCCCTGTTCCGTGAAGCCTTCATCGGCCTGGGACATGCCGCTTAGACGTGCCGCTTAAACGCCAAAGGTGCAGGTGCCGCCTCCCGGCGGGACCTGCACCCCCTTGACGTGCTAGGGCAAGACCCTGGCCAAATCCTGTTTACGGAGTCCTGTCAGCCGGCGGAACCGGGTTGACGGGAGTGACCGGCGGCACCTGCTCAGCGGCAGGTGCCTGTCCCGGGGTGCCGTTCTTGTCAATGAGCTTGGAAGCGCCATCCTGGACCTTGTTCACGTGGCCCGAGTACTTGCCTCCGGTCTTGGTGTCCACAAAATCACCGGCCTTGTTGATGCCGTTCTTGATGGCCTGCTCGTTGCCGCGGATGAGACCCTGAGCCTTGCCCTTTAGATCGTCAATCAGTCCCACGAGCACCTCCCTTCAATCGCGGAGCCAGGTCGCTCCTCCGCATTCGATCCTAGCGCCGCCGGGAAGGCCTGCCAAGGAAATCAGGGGTTCCGGGCGTTCGCCCGCAGCGGATGTACGCCTGCCTGCAGCGGGTGCGGTTCCCATGTCACCCGTAGGGGAACCGTAGGCGAGTGCGCGCACAGTGGCCGGGCAAGAAAAAAGCAGCTCCGGAGAGCTGCTGCCTGTGGGCGATACTGGGATCGAACCAGTGACCTCTTCCGTGTCAGGGAAGCGCGCTACCGCTGCGCCAATCGCCCGGAACCGGAAGACCGGCTGATGGGATCCTAAGAAACAAGAGAGCGGACGACGAGATTCGAACTCGCGACATCCACCTTGGCAAGGTGGTGCTCTACCAGCTGAGCTACGTCCGCAGATATGAAGTGCGTTCCGGCCGGAGCCGGTCGAACTGCATGAAGCAAGTTTCCTTGCTTGGTGGGCGATACTGGGATCGAACCAGTGACCTCTTCCGTGTCAGGGAAGCGCGCTACCGCTGCGCCAATCGCCCATGTCCATCCGGGTATTATCCGGAAACCATGGTTTTCACCGAGGTGGGTACGGGATTCGAACCCGTGTATACGGCTTTGCAGGCCGCTGCCTCGCCTCTCGGCCAACCCACCGTGTAAGCGTCGGTTCCAAAGAACCTTTGCCGTGACAGTGTCCTGCGAGCGGACGACGAGATTCGAACTCGCGACATCCACCTTGGCAAGGTGGTGCTCTACCAGCTGAGCTACGTCCGCATTTTGGAGGCTGATTCCCTGCCGTTCCCGGCATTTCCTCGCGTTCCAACGAGTAAAAACAATATAGGAGGTTCAAGGATTCTCCAAATCGCCTGCGCCCCGATTGCCCTATGTGTCCGTTCTTCCCAGCAATGGCGCGGTTTGGCTTACTTACAACTGTGTAATTTACGACGACGGGCGGGTGCCTTGGGTGCCGTATCCGGCAGGGTGCCGGACGGGCCGGCCGGCTTCCGGCTGCCATGGAATGGGTCACGACGTGCCGATTTTTGAATTGGGTGCGGCGTCGGCTAGCATTCAAGTGCATCAGGGCGATTGGCGCAGTGGTAGCGCGCTTCGTTCACACCGAAGAGGTCACTGGTTCGAACCCAGTATCGCCCACCGTACAAAGGTCCGTTTCCGCTCGCAGCGGAAACGGACCTTTTTTGTCTGCGGATCCGTGCCTCCAGATTTTGTCGGCCCCCTGTGAAAGAGTTTTTTCCATGACAGCTCCACTTCTTGCCCATGCCACCGAATACGGCCGGATGTACGCCCGCTCCACGTCGGAGCAGTTTTCGGTTCCGTCCATTACCACCGTCATCAGCCAGCAGCCGCACGGGCTGGATGGCTGGTTCGGCTACATGGGCGCGAGCAGCCTGGCAAACGATCCCCTGCTGGCGGACTGCCTGGGTAGCCCTGCCAAGATCAAACAGGCTGTCAGCCGGGCAGCCAAGGCGGCTGAGACGTACCGCGATGAAGCCGCCAGGCGCGGGGACCGGGTGCACAACTACTGCGAGCAGGTGGCGCTCCGCGCCCTGGGCCGGCCGCACGCCATGAAGGAAACCCGTGAGGCCCTGGCGGCCAACGGAGAGGAAGCCTTCGCGGTGCGTTTTGACGAGTGGTGGGAGCTGTTCCGGGTGGAGCCTATCGCCCCGGAAATCACGGTCTGGAACAACGCGGTGGGGTATGCGGGAACCCTGGACCTGGTGGCCCGCATCAACGGCCGCGTTTGCCTCATCGACTACAAAACCAAAGGCACCACCCGGGACGGCCTGGTCAAACCGCTCGATGACAAGGTGGTGATGCAGCTTGTCGCCGGGATGAAGGCGGAAGAGAGCCTTGTTGACCCCGAGGCCGGGACCTGGGAGCCGTGGAAGTACGGGGAAGACCCCGTCCTCCTGGCGGTGGCCATCGGTGAAACCGAAGTGCGTCCGGTGCGGGCCAATCCCGAGGTCCTCAAGCACCACTGGTGGAAGTTTTGTGCCCTGCGGCGGGTGTGGGAGCTCAACGCGGATACCATCAGCGCCGGTTCCGCGCTGCTTCCCATCGCCCCGCCGCCGCTGGCGCAGGTGCGCACCGCCTAGCACTTTGTCTGCATTTGGTATGTCTGCGGACCAGATGACTGCGCCTAAACTGGACAGGTTCCCTTTTCCGCCAACTGTAAGGAATTACTGCGCATGGCTATCCTGAATATCCGCATCATCGGCGATCCTGTGCTGCGCACAGTGGCCGATCCCGTGACGGAATTCGGGCCGGAGCTGGCCAAGCTGGTCGCGGACATGACCGAAACCATGGAGGACGTGGACGGCGCAGGCCTGGCCGCGCCCCAGGTGGGCATCAGCCAGCGGGTTTTCACTTACCGGATTGACGGCGTGGAAGGACACATCATCAACCCCGTCCTGGAAAACAGCGAGGATTACCAGGACGACCACGTGGAGGGATGCCTGTCCATCCCCGGCCTCGGCTTTCCCGTCCGGCGTTTCCGCTCCACCCGTGTGACCGGTGTGGACATGCACGGAAATCCCGTCACGGTGGAAGGGGAAGGGATGCTGGCACGGTGCTTCCAGCACGAGAACGACCACCTGGACGGCATCCTCTACACCGACCGGCTTGAGGGGGAGGACCGTAAGGCCGCCCTGCGGTCCATCCGTAACGCCAACTACGGCTCGGTTACCGAGCGGACAGCCGCCAAGCGCGCCAAGACGGTCGGATCCAGCTTCGGCGGCTCCTTGCCCGGCTCCAGTTTTGGTCCCGGAGCGGCCGGTAACGCCGGGTGAGGGTCCTGTTCGCGGGAACCCCCGCCGTCGCCGTCCCCTCCCTTGATGCGCTGGTGGAGGCAGGCTTCGACATCGCTGCCGTGCTGACCCGTCCCGATGCCCCCGTTGGCCGGAAGCGCGTCCTCACGCCGTCGCCCGTCGCTGCGCGCGCCGCCGAACTCGGAATCGAGGTCATCCGCGCAGCCCGCGTTGACGTTGAGGCAACCGCCAGGATCGCTGCCGTAAACCCGGATGTAGCCGCCATCGTTGCCTACGGCGGGCTGGTTCCGCCTGCTGCCCTGGACGTTCCCCGGCACGGCTGGATCAACCTGCACTTTTCCCTGCTGCCTGCGTGGCGCGGCGCCGCGCCAGTGCAGCGCGCCGTCATGGCCGGGGACGACGTCACCGGAGCCGTGACCTTCCTGCTGGAAGAGGGGCTGGACACAGGCCCCGTCTTCGGCACCCTGACCGAATCCGTGGGTCCGGAGGACACCGCGGGTGAACTCCTGGAAAGGCTGTCCCGCAGCGGTGCGGTCCTCCTGGCCCAGACGCTGTCCGCCATTGGGGCAGGCAAAGCCTCGGCGCAGCCGCAGGCCGGCGAGGTGTCACTGGCACCCAAGCTGACCCTTGAGGATGGCCACCTTAAATGGAGCCATCCCGCCCTTGCCATCAGCCGGCAGGCCCGCGGCGTCACGCCCGAACCGGGTGCGTGGACGGTACTGGACGGGCAGCGGGTGAAACTGGAACCGGTCCGGCTGCGTCCGGATGTCACGACGCTTGCTCCGGGAGCCTTGGCGCTGCACGGCAAGAGCGTGCTGGTGGGCACGGGTTCCCACGCCGTGGAACTGACCCGGATCCAGCCTGCGGGCAAAAAAATGATGGCCGCGGCTGATTGGGCACGCGGCATGGCTTCCCTTGAAAGCGTGGTGTTCGAATGAGCGGGTCCGGCGGCAATCCAGGCGGGCGCGGCGGCGGGCAGGGCAACTCCGGGCACGGCCGCGGCAAGGGCGGACCCCGGGACAACAGCCGTCGTAACGCCCAGGGACGTGAACGCAACCGCGGTCCGCAGCGGAGCTTCACGGACAACGCCCCGTCCCAGCGCACCCGCCGGGCCGATCCCGCCCGGCTTGTCGCCTTCGAAGTCCTGCGCGCCGTGGCGGCGGAGGACGCCTACGCCAACCTTGTCCTGCCGGCGCGGATCCGCCACCACGGGCTGGACAAGCGCGACGCCGGATTCGCCACCGAACTGACGTACGGCGCCCTGCGCGGCCAGGGCACCTACGACGCCATCCTGGCCCGCTGCGTGGACCGCCCGCTGGACCAGCTGGATCCCGCCATCCTGGATGCCCTGCGCATCGGGGCGCACCAGCTGCTGGCCATGCGCGTGCCGGCACACGCCGCCCTGGACCAAACCGTGGGCCTGGCGCGCGCCGTGATCGGAGCAGGCCCGTCTGCGCTCATCAATGCCGTGCTGCGCAAAGTTGCCGCGCACACCCTGGAGGAGTGGCTGGACAAGCTCGTGGCAGGCGAGACTGACGCAACGAAGATCGCTGCGCTCCGCTACGCCCACCCCGAATGGATCGTCCGTGCAATGCGCCAGTCCCTGGTTGCACACGGGCGCTCCGCCGATGAAATCAACAACCTGCTGGAAGCGGACAATGCTGCTCCCGTGGTTAACCTGGTAGCCCTCCCGGGGCTCGGCAACCTGGACGAGGCCCTGGAACACGGCGCTACTCCGGGTGGGCTCGTCCAGGGTTCGGCTCTTTCCAGCGGCGGTGACCTGGGACGGTTCTCCTCAGTCAGGGAAGGAACCACCCGCGTCCAGGACGTTGGCTCGCAGCTGGTGGCCCGGGCCATGGCGGCCGTAGATCTTGGCCAGCCAGCGGGCGGGACAGGCGACGGAAGGGCCGAGGCGTGGCTGGACCTCTGTGCCGGCCCCGGCGGAAAGGCTGCCCTGCTCGGCGCGCTGGCAAAGCAGCAGGGCGCCACGCTTCTGGCCAATGAGCCCGCCCCGCACCGGGCCAAGCTGGTGAGCCAGGCCCTCTCGGCCGTGCCGGCCGAAACGTGGCAGGTCCGCACCGGCGACGGCCGCGAGCTCGGCTCCGAAAAGCCCGGCTCCTTTGACCGCGTCCTGGTGGACGTTCCCTGCAGCGGGCTGGGCGCTTTGCGGCGCCGGCCCGAGTCCCGCTGGCGCCGGTCGCCCAAGGATCTGGCGGACCTCGGCCCGTTGCAGCGCGAGCTCCTCGCCTCGGCGCTGGCAGCCGTGCGGCCCGGGGGAGTGGTGGCCTACGTGACGTGTTCCCCGCATCCGGCGGAGACCACCGCCGTGGTTGCCGACGCCCTCCGCAAGCGTGAGGACCTGGAGCTCCTGGACGCCGGGGCAGCTCTGGACGCCGTCAGCCTTCCGGGGAAGCTGGACGCGGGCCACGAGTCCACGGCGCAGCTCTGGCCGCACGTCCATGGCACGGACGCCATGTTCCTGGCGCTCATCCATAAAAAGGCCTAGGCGAAAGCAACAACAGACCAGTGAAAGGCAACCCCGTGACGCAATGCTGCATCAACCCGAGCATCCTCTCCGCCGACTTCGTCAACCTGGAAGCGGAACTGAAGCGCATCAGCACCGCTGACGCCGTGCACGTGGATGTCATGGACAACCACTTCGTCCCCAACCTGACCATCGGGCTGCCCGTGGTGCAGCGCATCCAGGCTGTCAGCCCCATCCCCCTCGACGCCCACCTCATGATTGCCGACGCCGACCGGTGGGCGCCGGGATTTGCCGACGCCGGCCTGGCCTCGGTCACCTTCCACGCCGAGGCCTCCCTCGCCCCGGTAAAGCTGGCACGCGAACTCCGCAGCAGGGGGTCGAAAGCAGGAATGGCGCTTCGGCCCGCCACCCCGGTGGAACCGTACCTGGACATGCTCACGGAGCTGGACATGCTGCTCATCATGACCGTTGAACCCGGGTTCGGTGGACAGGCCTTCCTGGACCTCACCCTGCCAAAGATCCGGCGGGCAAGGGCAGCTATCGACGGCTCCGGAGCCGGCGTGGCCATACAGGTGGACGGCGGCATCACGGAGGAAACGATTATCCGGGCAGCAGAAGCCGGCGCCACTGTCTTTGTTGCCGGTTCCGCTGTTTACGGCGCTGACGATCCCGCCGCAGCCATCGAGCGGCTCCGCGTCCAGGGCAGCCGTCCGTTACGTGCGGCGTCTGCGGAATAGCCGGGAGCCCGCGCCTGTTATGGCACAATAGCAACACACATACGTGCTCCGGGGTCGGTGTAAGTCCGAACCGGCGGTGACAGTCCGCGACCCGCGAGCCGGTGCCTTCCGCAAGGAAAGCCCGGCAGACGGTTGAACCGGTGAAATTCCGGTACCGACAGTTAAAGTCTGGATGAGAGAAGCACGTACAGCTGTATCTGTGGGGCCGTCCCGGTCCCGCAGCCTTCTGCTGTCGTATACCCCCGGAGCCATCGCGGTTCGAGAGGGAAGGAACGACACAGCATGAACCCCAAGCGATGGCTCTTAGATGCCGAACGTTCCGCCGCTTCAGCGGAGGACGCAGCCGTGGCGATGGTCGCGGCATGATGGCGGCCACACAATCTTTCGGTGCCGGAGCCGGCACCGCCCTGCATTCGGGCCACCCGCTCCAGCCCGCCGATGGCGTGGTTACCGCCTTCAGCGCCGGCGAGACCAGGGCTATGGAGGCTGCGCTGCAAGCAGCCCTGCGGGGCCCGCGTGGGGCGAACCCCCTCGTGGGCGCCGTCGTCGTCGATCCTGATGGCAACCACCTGATCACCGGGTTCCACCGCGGCGCCGGCACCGCGCATGCGGAGGCCGATGCCATCGCCCAGGCGGCAGCAGCGGGCCTGGACCTTACAGGCTGCACCATGCTGGTGACGCTGGAGCCCTGCAACCACCTCGGGCGCACCGGCCCCTGCGCGCAGGCCATCATTGCCGCCGGAATCACGGACGTGGTGTACGCCGTGGACGATCCGCATGACCCCGCGGCGGGTGGAGCAGCAACGTTGCGCGCCGCCGGCGTCCGCGTCCGCAGCGGCCTGGGAGCCGCTGAATCCCTGGACGTGAACCGGCAGTGGTTCGAAGCGGTGACCGCGAAGCGGCCCTTCGTCACCCTCCACATCGCCCAGACGCTGGACAGCCGCATCGCTGCCCAGGACGGCACCAGCCAGTGGATATCCAGCCCGGAATCCCTCGCGGACAACCACGCCATCCGCGGGCGGATCGACGCCATCCTGGTGGGCACCCAGACCGTCCTGGTGGACAACCCCCGGCTCACCGCCCGCGACCCGCAGGGAACACCGGCGCCGAACCAGCCGGTCCGGGCTGTCATGGGCTTGCGGGACGTCCCCGGCGGGGCCGCCGTACGCGGAACTGACGGGCGGGTCACGCACCTGCGCACCCGCGACCCGCACGAGGCGTTGTCCCTGCTGTACGCGTCCGGGACCCGCCACCTCATGGTGGAGGGAGGCTCGCGCATCCTGAGCGCGTTCCTTGCTGCCGGACTCGTGGATGAGCTCATCGTGTACCTGGCGCCCACCCTGCTCGGCTCCGGCACCCCTGCCCTGGACGGCCTCGGAATCAGCACCCTCGCCGATGCCCAGCAGTGGGAATGGGACGAGTCCGACGGCGGTGCGGTGCGCAGGCTTGGCCGCGACCTGAGACTCCACCTCAGACCGCAACGAACCGTTGCCCTAGACCCCCAACCATCCCGCGCAACAGCGGAGCAAGCCCAGGAAGGCCACTGATGTTTACCGGAATTATTGCCGAACAAGGGCACGTTCTGTCCGTCGAGCGGGACGGGGACGCCAGCGCCACCCTCCGGCTGCACGCGCCCGGCAGCACTGAAGGGCTCGCCCTGGGCGGCTCTGTGGCCGTGAACGGGGTCTGCCTGACGGCCACCGAGATCAACGGCACGGACTTCAGCGTCGATGTGATGGGGGAGACCCTGGTCCGCAGCACCATTGGCGAACTGGCTCCGGGCGACGCCGTCAACCTTGAGCGCTGCGTTCCTGCGGGCGGCCGGCTGGACGGGCATGTGGTGCAGGGGCATGTTGACGGCGTCGGCGTGCTGCTGGAGCGGGAAGCGCTGGGCAACTGGGAGCGGCTCCGGTTCGGCGTGCCGGCCAACCTGGCCCGCTACATCGCGGAAAAGGGCTCGATCGCCATCGATGGCGTCTCCCTTACCGTCACCGCCGTCAGCGCGGCCGCCGAGCCCGAGCCCTGGTTCGAAGTGGGCCTGATCCCCACCACCCTGGCCGAAACCGGGCTGGGGTCCAAGACCACGGGCAGCCGGGTCAACCTCGAGGTGGACGTCCTGGCCAAGTACACGGAACGCCTCCTGGCGTTCAGCACGTCAGCGCCGGCAGTTGCTGACGGAGGTGCACTGTGAACGCCGTTCTCCGGCTCGAACCCGAGGCAGCGCAGGCAGGTGTTGAGCCTGCCCCCGGTGTCCGCGGGCTCGACTCCATCGAGGTGGCGGTGCAGGCCATGGCCGCCGGCAGGCCGGTGCTCGTGGTGGACAACGAGGACCGCGAAAACGAGGGCGACATCATCTTCGCGGCACAGCATGCCACCCCCGCGCTGATGGGATGGACCATCCGCCACAGCTCGGGCGTCATCTGCGTTCCGCTGTCCGGCGACCGGGCGGATGCCCTTGCGCTGCCTCCCATGGTGGCGGTCAACGAGGACGCCAAGGGGACCGCCTACACCGTTTCCTGCGATGCCGCCCTGGGTGTCAGCACAGGGATTTCCGCCACGGACCGGGCCCTCACCGCCAGGGTCCTGGCCGACCCCCACGCCGTGCCGGCATCCCTGACCCGGCCCGGGCATATATTTCCGCTGCGTGCAGTTGACGGTGGTGTGCGGGAACGTCCCGGCCACACCGAGGCTGCGGTTGACCTGTGCCGCCTGGCTGGCCTCGAGCCTGTGGGCGTGATTGCGGAAGTTGTTTACGACGACGGCGAGATGATGCGCCTGGACGGGCTCCTGACCTTCGCTGCTGAGCATGGCTGCCCCCTGATCTCCATTGAGGATCTCGCGGCCTACCTCGCAGCGGGGCAAGGCAAGCCCACGGAGAGCGCCCGCGAAGTTGCGGGCGGCAAGAAGGAGACACGATGACCTCTTCGACAGCCCGCGACAGCGGTTCGCCGAACGGCCACGGAACGTCCCGGAACGGCCACGGGGCTTCCACGGCGAGCCACGGGTCCTCCGCCAACGGTCAGGAGCGCAGCAGCAGCGGCGTTGCCCCGCACCCCGTGAGCGGCGGCCCGATAGTGCAGCTGCCCACCGCCTTCGGTGATTTCGTGGCGCAGGCTTGGACCGACCTGGTGACCGGCGTGGAGCACCTGGCCGTCAGTTCCCCCAACCCGCCCAAGGACGGCAAGGCCCCCCTCGTCCGGCTGCACTCGGAATGCCTCACCGGCGACATTTTTGGGTCCTACCGCTGCGATTGCGGGGAGCAGCTTGCCTTCGCCCTGGAAATGATCCAGCAAAACGGCGGCACCCTGCTCTACCTGCGGGGGCAGGAAGGCCGGGGCATCGGCCTGGCCAACAAGATCAAGGCCTACGCGCTGCAGGAGGCGGGCTTTGACACGGTGGAGGCCAACGAGCAGCTGGGCCTTCCCGTGGACGCACGCTCCTACAACGCCGCGGCCCAGGTCCTCGCGGAGATGGGACTCCATGAGGTGCGGCTCCTGAGCAACAACCCGGACAAGCAGAACAGGCTGGCACGGGCCGGTGTGAAGGTAGTGGAGATGGTTCCCACCGAAGTGCCGTCCCGCGACGAGAACATCCGCTACCTGCGCACCAAGAAGGACCGCATGGAACACCGGCTGCTGCTGGACACCCATGTGGTGGCTGTTCCCGTCACCACCCCGGAAACCTTCGACCACGAACAAGACTGACCGGCTGAGGCCTGCCCTCCGGCCGCGGCACTGACAACACACACCACCACTGAACGGAAGAGACTGACCCATGAGCGGACACGGCGCCCCCGATATCGACCTCAGCACCCTCAACCCCGCAGAAACGTCCCAGCTGCGGCTGGCGATTGTGGCGGCCAGCTGGCACACCCAGATCATGGACGGGCTCCTGGACGGAGCGCTCCGGGCAGCGAAGGACGCCGGCATCGCCGAGCCCACCGTCCTGCGCGTACCGGGAAGCTTTGAGCTGCCGGTTGCCGCCGCCCGGCTCGCACCGCACTTCGACGCCGTCGTGGCCCTTGGCGTCGTCATCCGCGGCGGAACCCCGCACTTTGACTATGTGTGCCAGGCAGCGACGTCGGGACTCACCGACGTCAGCGTGCGCACCGGCGTCCCGGTGGGCTTCGGCGTCCTGACCTGCGACACCGAACAGCAGGGCCTGGACCGTGCCGGCCTTCCCGGCTCCAAGGAAGACAAAGGCCACGAGGCCGTCACCGCGGCGCTGGCCACCGCCGTCGTGCTCAAGCAGTACGGCAAGTAACGGAGCCTGCAGGACGGGCGCGCTTGTGTATTCGCTCACATCGCGCCCGTCATGCAACGGCCCGGGAAGCGCCCTGTGGGCTGCAGCAAGTAGGCTGGAGGGCGTGAAGAATTTCGAGACGCTGTTCGCTGAGCTCAGCGAGAAGGCAGCCACCCGCCCGGAAGGCTCCCGCACCGTCGCTGAATTGGACTCCGGTGTCCACGGCATCGGCAAGAAAGTCGTTGAGGAAGCAGCCGAAGTATGGATGGCTGCCGAATATGAATCCGATGAAGCCGCGGCAGAGGAAATCTCCCAGCTGCTGTACCACCTGCAGGTTCTGATGCTCGCCAAAGGCCTGACCCTGGAAGACGTCTACAAGCATCTGTAGCCACCGGTCCGGCGCGCTCCACGCCGCCGGTGCCCGCTGTGGCCTGCATTGCCTGAACACCTAGACCTCCCCACACCAGAAAGACCTCCAATGCTGCGAGTAGCCGTCCCCAACAAGGGCTCCCTGTCCGAAGCCGCCTCCGCCATGCTCTCCGAGGCGGGCTACCGCCAGCGGCGGGATACCCGTGAACTCGTCATGGTGGACCCGGACAACGACATCGAGTTCTTCTTCCTCCGCCCGCGGGACATCGCGGTGTATGTTGGCCAGGGAACGCTCGACGTCGGCATCACCGGACGCGACCTTCTCCTGGATGCCGAGGTGGAGGCGGAAGAGCTCCTTCCGCTGGGCTTCGCTGCCTCGACGTTCCGTTTCGCAGGTCCCGTTGGGGACTTTGCCAAGGTTGAGGAGCTTGAGGGCAAGCGGCTGGCCACCAGCTACGACGGCCTGCTCCGCGGCTACCTCGCCGGGAAGGGCATCAACGCCAAGGTGGTCCGCCTGGACGGCGCCGTTGAATCATCGGTCAGGCTGGGCGTGGCAGACGCCATCGCCGACGTCGTGGAAACCGGCAACACCCTCAAGGCCGCCGGGATGGAAATCTTCGGCGATCCCATCCTGAAGTCCGAGGCCGTGCTGATCCGCCGCACCGGCGAAGGCGGCGCCGCGAACGGCACCGCCAAGGAGATCGAGGTCCTGATCCGCCGCCTGCAGGGCGTGCTGGTGGCGCGCCAGTATGTGCTGATGGACTACGACATCCGCAAGGAACTGGTGGAAAGTGCCGCTGCGCTGACCCCCGGCCTGGAATCGCCCACCGTCTCCCCGCTGCGGGATTCGGACTGGGTGGCCGTCCGCTCTATGGTCCCGAAGAAGGAAACCAACCGGATCATGGACGAGCTGTACGACCTCGGTGCACGCGCCATCCTGGTCAGCAGCATCCACGCCTGCCGCATCTGAGCCGGCCCCCGCAGTACCAACCCGCGCTTTAACAACCCAGCGCAGCAAAAGACAGAATTTCCAGGAGCTCCCATGGCAGTAGCAGTACGCGTCATTCCCTGCCTCGACGTGGACGCCGGGCGCGTCGTCAAAGGCGTTAACTTCGAGGGCCTGCGGGACGCCGGCGATCCCGTGGAGCTGGCGCACCGCTACGACAACGCCGGCGCGGACGAGCTGACCTTCCTGGACGTCACGGCGTCCTCGGGCAACCGGGAAACCACGTTCGACGTCGTCCGCCGCACCGCGGAGGAAGTCTTCATTCCGCTCACGGTGGGCGGCGGCGTCCGCGGTGTCGCCGAGGTGGACAAGCTGCTGCGGTACGGCGCGGACAAGGCTTCCATCAACACCGCCGCCGTCGCCCGGCCCGACGTCATCGACGAAATCACCCGGCACTTCGGTTCCCAGGTCCTCGTCCTGTCCCTCGATGCCCGCCGCACCCGCCCCGGGTCCCAGCCCACGCCGTCGGGCTTTGAAGTAACCACCCACGGCGGACGGACCGGCACCGGGATCGACGCCATTGAGTGGGCCAGGGAAGCCGCGGAACGCGGAGTGGGCGAGATCCTGCTCAACTCCATTGACGCTGACGGCACCAAGGACGGCTTCGACCTCGAACTCATCAGGCTGGTCCGGGCTGCGGTGAAGGTCCCGATTATTGCCTCGGGCGGGGCAGGGGAGCCTGCCCACTTCCCGCCGGCCGTCGCCGCGGGTGCCGACGCGGTGCTGGCAGCATCGATCTTCCACTGGGGACCGGACAACATGATGTCCCAGGTCAAGGACGCCATCCGGAACGCAGGCTTCGAAGTCCGCTAACGCGTGTCCCAACCCAACTGAGTAGCGCCAAGTGTCGTTTTGGGGGCTCATAACGACACTTAGCGCTACTCAGTTGGAGGGGTTAGAGGCCTACTTCAGCCGACTGGAGGAGCGCGACGGCGTCGGGCTGGCCTTCGAAGGTCACCAGGGCGTGGCGGGTGCGGCCGTGGGCGTGCATCAGCAGCTCGCCCGGCTCACCCACGATGGCCACCGATACAGGTGCGCGCTTGGCGACGTGCCGGGGCCCGGACGGGCGGACCAGGACGATTCCCAGGTCAACGCCGCGGTAAAGGATCGCGGCGCGCTTGACGAGTTCGTCCCAGAGGGCCTCCGAGTACGCCTCGTCGAGTGCCCGCGGCGCCCACCGGTCAACGGCGCGGCGGATGTCCTCTGTGTGCACGAAGTATTCGATGAGGTTGGAGCTCTCGTCGAGGGCCTTGATGTTCATCGGGGACAGCGCAGGCGGCCCTGCCCGGAATGTGTTGACCAGCTTTGCGTAAGCTTCCGGAGTGGTCAGTTTCGCGGCGAGCCTGGCAGTGGCCTGGTCCGAGGCTTTAGCCAGCCGTTTGATAATCAGGCCCAGCCCTACGGCTGCTTTGCGTTCGCGCAGGTACAGGTGCGCGGCAAGGTCCCTGGTGCGCCAGCCCTTGCACAGCGTGGGCGCATCAGGGCCGGCCGCAAGCAGGGTCTCGGCCAGGACTTCTCGGGACGGTTCGACGAAATGCATCACTTGTGAAACTAGCATGACCGGCGCGGAGTTGGGCAGCGCGGCCACCCCGCTGGCGTGCCGTTGTTCACACACGTTCGGGGCGGCGGTGCAGGCACTAGACTTGACCTGATGTCTGAGTACCCCGCCCCCGTCCCGAACCCCGGCTCCGCCGTGCCTGTGGCTGCCACGCCCGGCCCGGCCGCCGCGTCATCCCCAAGCCCGCTTCCCGGGGAACTGGCCGCCGCGCTCAAGCGTGACAGCGCCGGCCTGGTGGCCGCGGTGGTGCAGCAGTACGACACCAACGAGGTCCTGATGCTGGGCTGGATGGACGACGAAGCCCTGCACCGCACCATGACCACCGGGAGGGTCACCTTCTACTCGCGTTCCCGCCAGGAATACTGGCGCAAGGGGGACACCTCCGGGCACGTGCAGTGGGTCAAGTCCGTGGCGATGGACTGCGACGGCGACGCGCTGCTCGTGCGGGTGGACCAAGTGGGCGCAGCGTGCCACACCGGCACCCGCACCTGCTTCGACGGCCGGGACCTGGCTGTCACCACCGGCCAGGCGGGCTGAACATCTTCAGGAGCCGCAGCCAGCTGCGGTCACGCGGGGGAGGGCCGGCCGCCCCCGCAAGCACACCCACATGCGCCGGCGCAGACGGCCCAACGAGAACAGGCGGAACAGCATAGCCATGCAGGACCTTGGAATCATCAGCCCGGGCCTCGAGGAATTCAGGGAGCTGGCCGGGCACAGCCGCGTCATCCCCGTCCGGCTCAAGGTGCTCGCGGACGCCGAGACCCCCATCGGCCTGTACCGGAAGCTCGCGAACGGCCAGCCCGGCACGTTCCTGATGGAATCCGCGGCAGTAGGCGGGGCGTGGTCCCGCTACTCGTTCATCGGCGCGAGGTCCAGGGCCACCCTGACCACCAAGGACGGGAACGCACACTGGCTGGGCCAGCCTCCCGCCGGCGTCCCCGTGGACGGCAGCCCGGTGGACGCCATTCGCGACACCATCGAAGCCCTCCGGACCGACAGGTTCGACGGACTGCCGCCCTTTACCTCCGGCCTGGTGGGATTCCTGGGCTGGGAAACGGTCCGGCACTGGGAACGCCTGGTCAGCCCGCCCGAGGACGACCTGCAGCTCCCGGAGATGGCGTTGAACCTGGTCACGGACATGGCCGTCCACGACAATGTGGACGGCACCGTGCTGCTCATCGCAAACGCCATCAATTTCGATGACAGCTCCGAGCGCGTGGATGAGGCCTGGCACGACGCCGTGGCCAGGGTCAAGGCGCTGCTTGCCAAGGTCAGCACTCCCGTGGCGCAGCCCGTCTCGGTCCTGGCTCCCGCGGCACTGGACTTCGCCTCGAGCGTCCAGGAGCGCTGGGACGAGGCCGAGTACCTGGCTGCCCTGGACCGCGGCAAGGAGGCCATCGTGGACGGCGAGGTGTTCCAGGTGGTCATCTCCCGCCGCTTCGAAATGGAGTGCCAGGCATCGGCCCTGGACGTCTACCGGGTCCTGCGGAACACCAACCCGAGCCCCTACATGTACATTTTCAGCCTCGAGGACGCCGAGGGCCGGGAGTATTCCATTGTTGGTTCCTCGCCCGAGGCGCTGGTGACGGTGACCGGTGAGGAAGTCATCACCCACCCCATTGCCGGGTCCCGGCCGCGGGGCCGGACAGTGGAGGCGGACAAGGCACTTGCCGAGGAACTCCTGGCGGACCAGAAGGAACGTGCCGAACACCTGATGCTGGTGGACCTTTCACGGAACGATCTGTCCAAGGTCTGCGTGGCGGGGACGGTGGACGTCACCCAGTTCATGGAGGTGGAGCGCTTCAGCCACATCATGCACCTGGTGTCCACCGTGGTGGGGCAGCTTTCGCCGCAGGCCAAGGCCTATGACGTGCTGAAGGCAACCTTCCCGGCCGGCACCCTTTCCGGCGCCCCCAAGCCCCGTGCGCTGCGACTCCTGGACGAACTCGAACCGCACCGCCGGGGTATCTACGGCGGAGTGGTGGGCTACCTCGATTTCGCGGGCGACATGGACATGGCCATCGCCATCCGCTCCGCGCTGATCCGGGACGGGCGCGCCTATGTCCAGGCCGGGGGCGGCATCGTGGCTGATTCGGTCAACGACACCGAGGCCCTGGAAACCGTCAACAAGGCCGCAGCGCCCCTCCGCGCCGTCCACACCGCGGGTACCTTGCAGAACATCTCCGCGGACTCGCTTCCCGGCGGGTCGGAGTCCTGATGCCCCGTCCGGAACCCGCACAAGCACAGGAACCTGCAGCAGGGCAAGCAGGCTCAGCACATGCGGCAGCTGCGGGCACGGGCCCGGCGGCGCCCGCCTGGGCACGCAGGTCCACATTGGTGCTGCTCATTTCCGTCCTGGCCCTGGCGGTCTTCGGCACCACCACCCAGACCTGGATCAGTGTCACCCTCGATCCCAACCAGCTTGGCCAGGGCGGCGCCGCGCAGGAACCACTCCCGGTGCAGGGCAGCAAGGCCGCCACCGCCGTCACGGCCCTGGCCCTGGTGGCCCTCGCCGGGGGACTGGCAGCCGCCATTGCCGGCAGGATTGCCCGGTGGATCATCACCGCCATCATCGTCCTGGCCGCCGCCGGAATTGTCGCCGCGGCCGCGACGGTCCTCTCCAGCCCGCTGGCGGCCGCCCAGGGTTCCATTGCGGAAGCCACCGGCGTTACCGGAAGCCAGGCCCAGGTGGCTGTCACTGCCTTCCCGCTCCTCGCCGTCGTGGCCGGATGCCTGCTGGCCCTGGCTGCCCTGCTGATTGTCCCCGCGGGGCGGTACTGGAAGGCCCGGACGAAATATGACGCACCGGCGGCGGGCAGTCCCGCGGCAGCAGGCCCGGTGGACGAGATCGACAGCTGGGACCGGCTCTCCCGCGGCGACGATCCCACCTGACCCGGCCTGGACTGGCCGCGGCACCGGCTGCGCGCCGCCCGATAACCGGTTGCGGGCCAAAAAATGGCAGAATGTAAGCAGTATTCACCCTGAGGAGATTTCCATGAGCAAAGCACCTGCGTCCGTTTCCAAGTCCGGCACCCGCACCGTTGCCCCGGGCGTCATCGACCACAGCCAGGAACTTGGCCACGGCAACAGCCCCGCAGCCTGGACCTGCGTCATCGTGATGCTGGTCGGCGCCCTGATCATGTCAATCGCATTCGTCATTGCCAACACCCCCATCTTCATCGCCGGCGGCGGCGTCATGGTGCTGGGCCTGATCCTGGGCTACGTCATGCGCAAGGCAGGCTACGGCGTTGAAGGCAGCAAGCTGAAGAACTCCGGCCACTGATGTCCACTGTTCTCGATGACATCAATGCCGGTGTCAGGGAGGATATGGAGGCCCGGAAACAGCTTGTTTCGCTGGCTGAACTGAAGGACCTGGCGCAGGCCGCGGCACCTGCCCGCGACGCCTGGGCAGCGCTCGGCGGCCCATCACCTTCCCGGGCTGAGCTCAAAGTCATCGCGGAAATTAAACGCCGCAGCCCCTCCAAGGGAGACCTTGCCGCCATCGGGGACCCCGCGTCCCTCGCCAGGCAGTATGCCGACGGCGGTGCCTCCGTCATCAGCGTCCTCACCGAACAGCGCCGCTTCAGCGGGTCCCTCGCGGACCTCGACGCCGTGCGGGCCGCCGTCGACGTTCCACTCCTGCGGAAGGACTTCACCCTTGACGAGTACCAGATCTGGGAAGCCCGTGCCCACGGCGCGGACCTGATCCTCCTCATCGTTGCCGCGCTCTCCGACGCCCAGCTCGCCGAGTTCAGTGCCCTCAGCCGCGACCTTGGCATGAGCGTGCTGGTGGAAACGCACACTGAAGAGGAAATCGAGCGGGCGGTTGCCGCGCAGGCGCGCATTATCGGCGTCAACGTGCGGAACCTGAAGACGCTCGACGTCGACCGTTCGGTCTTTGCCTCACTGGCCGGGCAGATCCCGGCCGGGGCAGTGGTGGTCGCCGAGTCCGGCGTACGGGACGCCGACGACGTCACGCATTACGCCGCCAGCGGCGCCAACGCCGTGCTCGTCGGCGAGGCCCTGGTCAGCCACTCGACGCCGCGGGAGCGGATCGCCGAATTCAAGGCGGCAGGCGCCGCCGCCATCGCAGCCCGCGCCTGACGCACACACGGTGCAGGAGCGGAAGGCGGGGCTCGCCCGGCCGGCCGGTCCTGTATACCCGGCCCGCGGGCACCACACTTTGAGAAACATCCAACTGGAACAGGACGGGACTGATGGCTGAAGCACCCTCCGGCAACGCCGGCAACGATACTGACAACAATGCCGCCGAAGCATTCCTGCAGGGCGGCTCCCTGAAGCACGCCCCGGGGCCCTACTTCGGAAGCTACGGCGGACGCTGGATGCCGGAATCCCTGATCGCCGCGTTGGACGAGCTTGAGGACACCTTCAACAAGGCCAAGGAAGATCCCGAATTCCGGGCACAGATCGCCGACCTGAACAAGAACTACTCCGGCCGCCCGTCCCTGCTGACCGAAGCCAAGCGCTTCTCCCAGCACGCCGGAGGGGTCCGCATCTTCCTCAAGCGCGAGGACCTCAACCACACCGGATCGCACAAGATCAACAACGTCCTCGGCCAGGCGCTGCTCGCCAAGCGGATGGGTAAGACCCGCGTCATCGCTGAGACCGGCGCAGGCCAGCACGGTGTGGCCAGCGCCACTGCCGCTGCCCTCATGGGGCTCGAGTGCGTCGTCTACATGGGTGCCGAGGACTGCCGCCGCCAGGCGCTGAACGTTGCGCGCATGGAACTCCTTGGCGCCACAGTCATCCCCGTGACCAGCGGATCGCAGACCCTCAAGGACGCCATCAACGACGCCCTGCGCGACTGGGTGGCCAACGTGGACAACACCCACTACCTCCTTGGCACCGCGGCAGGCGCGCACCCCTTCCCGGCCATGGTGCGGTACTTCCACGAAGTCATCGGGGAGGAAGCCCGTGCCCAGATCCTGGAGCAGGAAGGCCGGCTCCCGGACGCCGTCTGTGCCTGCATCGGCGGCGGCTCCAACGCCATCGGCATCTTTCACGGCTTCCTTGACGATCCGTCCGTGAAGATCTACGGATTCGAAGCCGGCGGCGACGGCGTGGACACGGGGCGCCACGCAGCCACCATCACGCTGGGCAAGCCCGGCGTGCTGCACGGTGCCCGGTCCTACCTCATGCAGGACGACGACGGCCAGACAATCGAGTCCCACTCGATCTCCGCCGGCCTCGACTACCCCGGCGTGGGCCCCGAGCACTCCTACCTGGCGGACATCGGACGGGTGAGCTACGAGCCCATCACGGACAGCGAGGCCATGGAATCCTTCCGGCTGCTGTGCCGCACGGAAGGCATCATTCCCGCTATTGAGTCCTCCCATGCCCTGGCCGGAGCCATCAAGGTGGGCCAGCGCCTTGCCGCCGAAGCCGCGGCCAGCGGCGGGACTGCGCAGGACAAGATCGTGATCGTGAACCTTTCGGGCCGCGGCGACAAGGATGTAGCCACCGCAGCCGAATGGTTTGACCTGTTGGACAAGGATTCCGCCGAGTCGGAAATCGGCAAAGAGGGGGAGCAGCTGTGACCACTGCACAGACCACCAGCAAGTCAGCAGCGGCCATCGACAAGGCCCGTGCCGAGGGCCGCGCCGCCCTGATCGGCTACCTTCCCGCCGGCTACCCCAGGGTTGAAGACACCATCGCTGCGGGCATCGCCCTGGCTGAGAACGGTGCCGACCTCATTGAGATCGGCATTCCCTACTCCGACCCAGTGATGGACGGCCAGGTCATCCAGGCCGCCACCACCGAGGCACTGGCCAACGGATTCACCGTCAGCCAGGTGTTCGACGTCGTGCAGGGCATCACAAGCAGCACCGATGCCGCCGTCCTGGTCATGACCTACTGGAACCCCGTGGTCCGCATGGGTGTGGACGAGTTTTCCCGCCGCCTGGCCGAAGCCGGGGGAGCAGGGCTCATCACCCCTGACCTCATTCCGGACGAGGCTTCCGAGTGGATGGAAGCCTCCGACAAGTACGGCCTGGACCGGGTGTTCCTCGTGGCGCCGTCCTCCACCCCCGAGCGCATGCAGCGGACAGTGGACGCCAGCCGGGGCTTCGTCTATGCCGTGTCAATCATGGGCGTCACCGGCGCGCGGACCTCCGTCAGCACCGCGGCGAAGGACGTAGTGGCAGCAGCACACGCTGCCGGCGCCGACCGCGTCTGCGTGGGCCTTGGCGTCTCCAACGCCAGCCAGGTCCGCGAGATCGCCGCCTACGCCGAAGGGGTGATCGTGGGCACCGCCCTGGTGGCAGCAATCCGAGACGGCGGTGTGGACGCCGTCGCTGCCCTCACCAAGGACCTCAGCACCGGACTGAGCCGCTCCGGACTGACAGAGGAAGAAGCCTAGTCAATGCAGATCCTCCTTCAGGCAGCCGCACTGGTGCCGGCCAGCATTCCGAGCCCGGACTGGTCCGGTTTCGATATTCCCCTGCCCTGGGGAACGCTGCGCATCCACGCCTACGCCCTCTGTATCCTGGCGGGCATCATGGCGGGCCTCTGGCTGACCTCCGTCCGCTGGGCCAAACGCGGCGCGCCTGAAGGCAGCGTCTGGGACATCGTGGTCTGGGCCATCCCCTTCGGCATCATCGGAGGCCGCCTCTACCACGTGGTGTCATCGCCTGACGCCTACTTCGGCCCAGGCTTCGACGGCACCGGCGACCTGTCCCTGATTCCGCAGATCCAGCGCGGCGGACTCGGCATCTGGGGCGCCGTTGTGCTGGGTGTCGTGGGCGCCTGGATCGGCTGCCGCCGCAGCGGCGTCAAGCTCAGCGCCTTCCTGGACGCCGCCGCGCCAGGGCTGCTGCTGGCCCAGGCCATAGGCCGCTGGGGCAACTACTTCAACCAGGAACTCTTCGGCGGCCCCACCACTTTGCCGTGGGGCCTGCAGATCGACGCCGACAACCCCAACTTTCCGGCCGGAACTCCGGCGGACACGCTGTTCCACCCCACGTTCCTGTACGAATCGCTGTGGAACCTGGCCGGCGTCGTCCTCCTGCTCGCACTGGACCGGAAGTTCAACTTCCGGCGCAGCAGGCTCTTCTGGCTGTACGCCATGTACTACACGCTGGGCCGGGTCTGGATCGAGGCGATGCGGATCGATGACGCCGAGCAGATTGAACTGTTTGGCATCACCACCCGCCTGAACGTCTGGACCAGCATCTTCGTGTTCCTGGCAGCCCTCGTGGCCTTCATCCTGCTGGGACGGAAGAAGCGCACCGGGCGGGACACCGTGTATTTAACGGGCCGTGAGCCGGAGAAGGCTGACGGTCCGAAGGCTGCAGCCGCCGCCGGCGACGAGGTCCGTGATCCGGACACTGTTGTCTCAGATAGTGAATCGCGTGATAATCTCCCTGATAACCAAAACGGTTCCCGGCGTGCTTCCGTGCCAACGGAAGAGGCCGCGGCTGCACCGGCGGGCACCACGCCCGGACCGGATGCAACGGCCGCCGGAAAGTCCGGCAGCACCGCCACAGGAACCGGGCCGGAAGCCGGCGCTACCAAGTAGCGCGCGGGCCAGGCAGGGCAGCAGAGCCACCGCTCGAAGCGCCCAATCACCACAGCGTCGTGGCAGCGGGGCCACCCTGGACAGCATAGAGCTGCTGTCCGGTGTTGCCCGGGGCAGGGGCCTGCGTAACTGTTAGTTCAGCAGGCCATGCTGACCTACAATTTCCAGTAAATAACACTTTGTTGTGCCCATCAGAGCGGCGCCGACGAGTGGGGCCAACGGTGTCCCTTCCATACGCACGATCAGGAGGAAGGACGTCTCCCATGACCCAAACTCTTCACACTCCCAGCTGGTCAGAACCGGACCAGCCTGAGACTGCCATGTCGCCGTTCAAGCGCTTCGCAGCCCTGCCGGAGGCGGCCGGGCTCTACAACCCGGAGCAGGAGAAGGACGCCTGCGGTCTTGCGATCATCGCCACGCTCCGCGGCGAGCCCGGCTATGACATCGTGGACGCCGCCCTCACTGCCCTGCGCAACCTTGAGCACCGCGGTGCCGTGGGCGCGGACGAGGGCACCGGTGACGGCGCGGGCCTCCTCATGCAGATCCCGGACGAGTTCTTCCGCGCGGTCACGGAGTTCGAACTTCCCGCTCCCGGCCAGTACGTGGCCGGCACCGCCTTCCTTCCCGCCGAACAGCGCGAGGCCGACGCCGCGAAGGCCGGCATCGAGGGCCTGGCAGCCGACGAGGGCCTGACGGTGCTCGGGTGGCGCGAAGTGCCCATCGTCGCGGACCTGGTCGGGGCCATGGCACGCGCCTGCATGCCGTACTTCTCCCAGCCCTTCCTGGGATCCGCCACCGGCGAGGAACTGGACCGCAATGAGCTGGACTCCCGCGCCTGGCGGATCCGCAAGCGCGCCCAGAACAAGTTCGGCGTCTACTTCCCGTCGCTGTCCTCGCGCACCATTGTCTACAAGGGCATGCTCACCACCGCCCAGCTGGAGCCGTTCTACCCGGACCTCTCTGACAAGCGCTTCAAGACCAAGCTGGCAATCGTCCACTCGCGCTTCTCCACCAACACCTTCCCGTCCTGGCCGCTGGCCCAGCCGTTCCGCACCATCGCGCACAACGGCGAAATCAACACCGTCAAGGGCAACCGGAACTGGATGCGCGCCCGCCAGTCGCAGCTGGCCAACCCGCTGCTGGGCGACACCCCGGAAGAGCTGTACCCCATCTGCACCCCGGGTGCCTCGGACTCCGCGTCCTTCGACGAGGTGGCCGAGCTGCTGTGGCTCTCCGGACGCCCCATCACGCACTCGATCATGATGATGATCCCCGAGGCCTGGGAAAACCACGCCACCATGGATCCGGCACGGCGTGCGTTCTACGAGTACCACTCCCTGCTGATGGAACCGTGGGACGGCCCCGCTGCCGTCTCCTTCACTGACGGCAGCCTGGTGGGCGCCACGCTTGACCGCAACGGCCTGCGTCCGGGACGCTTCTGGATCACCGAGGACGGCCTGATCGTCTTCGCCTCCGAGGTGGGCGTCATCGACGTCGAAGCCTCCAAGGTGGTCAAGAAGGGCCGCGTGTCCCCGGGCAAGATGTTCCTGGTGGACACCGAGGCTGGCCGCGTCATCGACGATGAAGAGGTCAAGGCCGAGGTCGCCGCCGCCAACCCGTGGGCGGAGTGGGTCAAGGACAACCTGATTGACCTCAACGAGCTCCCCGAACGCGAGCACGTGGTCCACACGGCCGCGTCGGTGAACATCCGGCAGCGCACCTTCGGCTACACCACCGAGGAACTGAAGATCCTGCTCGGCCCGATGGCCCGCACCGGCGCCGAGCCGCTGGGCGCCATGGGCTCGGACACCCCGGTGGCCGTGCTGTCCAAGCGCCCCCGTCTGCTCTTTGACTACTTCGTGCAGTCCTTCGCGCAGGTGACCAACCCGCCGCTGGATGCCATCCGCGAGGAACTGGTCACCTCCCTGACGTGTGCCATCGGCCCCAACGGCAACCTCCTGGACACCAAGCAGGTCCGCCAGCCGCAGGTCCAGCTGCCGTTCCCGGTGATCAACAACGACCAGCTCGCCAAGATCGCCAACATTGAAAACGCCGACGGCGACAAGGTGGCCATGAAAGTCCGCGGGCTGTACCGCCCCGAGGGCGGCGAGAACGCGCTCCGTGCACGGCTCACCGAGATCTGCGAGCAGGTGTCCGGTGCCATCAACCGCGGCGTCCAGTACGTGGTGCTCTCCGACCGCGACTCCAACGCGCAGTGGGCGCCCATCCCGTCGCTGCTGCTGGTCAGCGCCGTGCACCACCACCTGCTGCGCAGCGCCAACCGCACCAAGACTGCCCTGGTGGTGGAAGCCGGGGACGTCCGCGAGACGCACCATGTGGCCGTCCTGATCGGCTACGGCGCCTCCGCCGTCAACCCGTACCTGGCCATGGAATCGGTGGAGCAGTTGATTGCCGCCGGCGACGTCACCGGGGTCACCCCGCAGGACGGCGTGTACAACCTGATCAAGGGCCTCGGCAAGGGCGTCCTGAAGATCATGTCCAAGATGGGCATCTCCACGGTGGCGTCCTACACCGGCGCCCAGACGTTCGAGGCGCTCGGCTTGGGCCAGGAGCTGGTGGACGAGTTCTTCGCCGGCACCCACTCGCAGCTTGGCGGCGTGGGCCTGGACGTCATCGCCGCGGAAGTTTCGGCGCGCCACCAGATGGCCTACCCCGAAGGCGGCATCGAGCAGCCCCACCGCCCGCTGCTGGGCGGCGGCGAGTACCAGTGGCGCCGTGACGGCGAGCCACACCTCTTCAACCCGGAGACAGTGTTCCGGCTGCAGCACGCAACGCGTGAGCGCCGCTACGACATCTTCAAGGCGTACACCAGGGGAGTGGACGACCAGTCCGAGAACCTGATGACCCTCCGCGGCCTCCTCAAGTTCAAGAACGAGCGCCCGCCCGTTCCGCTCGAGGAAGTGGAGCCCGTCTCCAGCATCGTCAAGCGGTTCTCCACGGGTGCCATGAGCTACGGCTCCATCTCCCAGGAAGCCCACGAGACGCTGGCCATCGCCATGAACCAGCTGGGTGGCAAGTCCAACACCGGCGAAGGCGGCGAGGACGTTGACCGTTTGCTCGACCCCAAGCGCCGCTCGGCCGTCAAGCAGATCGCGTCCGGCCGGTTCGGCGTGACCAGCCTGTACCTGACCAACGCGGACGACATCCAGATCAAGATGGCCCAGGGCGCCAAGCCCGGCGAGGGCGGCCAGCTCATGGCGCAGAAGGTCTACCCGTGGGTGGCCCGGACGCGGCACTCGACGCCCGGCGTCGGGCTCATCTCCCCGCCCCCGCACCACGACATCTACTCCATCGAGGACCTCGCGCAGCTGATCTACGATGCCAAGCGCGCCAACCCCTCGGCCCGGGTGCACGTCAAGCTCGTCTCCGAGGTGGGCATCGGCACGGTTGCCGCCGGTGTCACCAAGGCGAAGGCCGACGTCGTACTGGTCTCCGGCCATGACGGCGGAACCGGCGCCTCGCCGCTGAACTCGCTCAAGCACGCTGGTGTTCCGTGGGAGCTCGGCCTGGCCGAGACCCAGCAGACCCTGATGCTGAACGGACTGCGCGACCGCGTGGTGGTGCAGGTGGACGGCCAGCTCAAGACCGGACGCGACGTGGTGATCGCAGCGCTGCTCGGCGGCGAGGAATTCGGCTTCGCCACCGCCCCGTTGGTGGTGGAAGGCTGCATCATGATGCGCGTCTGCCATCTGGACACCTGCCCGGTGGGCGTGGCAACGCAGAACCCGGAACTCCGCGCACGCTTCAGCGGCAAGCCCGAATTCGTGGTCAACTTCTTCGAGTTCCTCGCAGAGGAAGTCCGCGAAATCCTGGCCGAGCTTGGCTTCCGCAGCCTGGAGGAGGCAATCGGCCACGCCGAGGTCCTCGACGCCCGGGAGGCCGTCAACCACTGGAAGGCCGACGGCCTGGACCTGGACCCGATCCTGCACGGGCTGGAGTTCGACGACGACGCCCCGCTGCGGAACATGACCGGCCAGAACCACGAGCTGGACAAGCACTTCGACCAGCGCCTGATCACCATGTCCACCGAGGCACTGACGGACCGCAGCCCGGTCAAGATTGCCGTGGACGTCATCAACACGGACCGTTCGGTGGGCACCATGCTGGGGCACGTGGTCACCAAGACGTTCGGCACGGATGTCCTGGCCACGGACACCATTGATATCACCCTCAGCGGCACCGCCGGCCAGTCCCTGGGCGCGTTCCTGCCCGCGGGCATCACCCTGCGGCTGTTCGGCGACTCCAACGACTATGTGGGCAAGGGCCTCTCCGGCGGCCGCATCATCGTCCGCCCGGACCGCACCAACGTCTTCAAAGCGGAGACCAACGTCATCGCCGGCAACGTTATTGGCTACGGTGCAACGAGCGGTGAAATGTTCCTGCGCGGCCAGGTGGGCGAACGCTTCCTGGTCCGCAACTCAGGCGCCACCGCCGTCGTCGAAGGCATCGGCGACCACGGCTGCGAGTACATGACCGGCGGCCAGACGCTGATCATCGGCCGCACCGGACGCAACTTCGGTGCCGGCATGTCCGGCGGTACCGCGTACGTCCTTGACCTTGACGCTGCCCGCGTCAACAAGGACGCCCTGCAGTCCGGCGAACTCCAGCTCCGCGAGCTGGACGCCGAGGACCGCGACATAGTGCACGGCCTGCTGGTCAAGCACGTTGAAGAAACTGATTCCCAGCTGGCGGCGCGCCTCCTCGAGAACTTCGATGACACCGCCGCCCGCATTACCAAGGTGCTGCCGCGCGACTATGCTGCCGTACTGCAGACCCGTCTCGACGCCATCGAAGAGGGCCTGGACCCCGACGGCGAAGAAGTGTGGTCCCGAATCCTGGAGGTAACCGGTGGCTGATCCACGCGGATTTTTGAAAGTACGCCAGCGTGAAACCCAGCCGCGCCGTCCCGTTCCCGTCCGCATCATGGACTGGAAGGAAGTGTACGAGGCGCAGGAGAAGGGCACCCTGAAGGCACAGGCCGGCCGCTGCATGGACTGCGGCGTGCCGTTCTGCCACCAGGGCTGCCCCCTGGGCAACCTCATTCCCGAGTGGAACGACCTCACGTGGCGGGACAAGGGCGAGGAAGCTATTGAGCGCCTCCACGCCACGAACAACTTCCCGGAGTTCACCGGCCGGCTCTGCCCGGCGCCGTGTGAGGCGTCCTGCGTGTTGGGGATCAACCAGCCTGCGGTCACCATCAAGCAGGTGGAAGTCTCCATCATTGACGAAGCCTGGGACAACGGCTGGGTAGAGCCCCTGCCTCCCGCACGCCTGACCGGCAAGACGGTCGCCGTCGTCGGCTCCGGCCCCGCAGGGCTGGCGGTGGCGCAGCAGCTAACCCGCGTGGGCCACACCGTGGCCGTGTACGAGCGCGACGACAAGATCGGCGGCCTGCTCCGCTACGGCATCCCCGACTTCAAGATGGAAAAGGAGCAGGTGGACCGCCGCGTCGAGCAGATGAAAGCGGAAGGCACCCGCTTCCGTACCGGCGTGGCCGTGGGCACCGACGTGACCTGGGAGCAGCTGCGGCGGCGTTACGACGCCGTGGTGGTCTGCACCGGCGCAACCGTCCCGAGGGACCTGCCCATCCCGGGCCGCGAACTGGACGGCGTGCACTTCGCCATGGACTACCTGGTTCCGGCAAACCGTGCCGTGGCCGGGGAGGCAATCGAGAACCAGATCCACGCCCAGGGCAAGCACGTGGTGATCCTCGGCGGCGGCGACACCGGCGCGGACTGCCTCGGCACCGCACACCGGCACGGTGCCGCCTCGGTGACCACTTTGGCAATCGGCAAGCAGCCGCCGGCGGAGCGCGCCGGCCACCAGCCGTGGCCGACGTTCCCCACGCTGTTCGAGGTTGCCAGCGCCCACGAGGAAGGCGGTGAGCGCACGTACCTTGCCTCCACCGTGGAGTTCGTGGGCGAGGACGGCAAGCTGACGGGCGTCAAGGTTGCCGAGACGGAATTCGTTGACGGCAAGCGCCTGCCCAAGGCCGGCACGGAACGGATCATTCCCGCGGACCTGGTGTTCCTGTCACTCGGCTTCACCGGAGCGGAGCCCGCAGGCATCACCGAGCAGGTCAAGGCGGAGTTCGACGGCCGCGGCAACGTGTCCCGCGACGGCTACTACATGACCAACACCGAGGGCGTCTTCGTGGCCGGTGACGCCGGCCGCGGCCAGTCCCTCATTGTGTGGGCCATCGCCGAAGGGCGCGCCGCCGCCGCAGCCGTGGACAAGTACCTGATGGGCAGCACCATCCTGCCCGCTCCCGTGGCCCCGACGGACCGCGCCATCGCCGTCCTCTAGCGATGCACCGGAGGTTCACCTCCGCGACAACTTAACCAATGCAAGAGACCAATAGGGTAGGTATATGAGACGCGCAAAAATTGTGGCTACGTTCGGCCCGGCCATCGCCAGCTACGAAAACACACTCGCGGTACTGGAAGCCGGTGTTGACGTTGCCCGCATGAACATGAGCCACGGCGACTACTCCGTGCACGACAACACCTACGAGAACGTCCGCAAGGCAGCGGCGGACCTGGGCAAGGCCGTGGCCATCATGGCCGACCTGCAGGGTCCCAAAATCCGCCTGGGCCGCTTCGTTGACGGCCCGCACGAACTCGCCGTTGGCGACACGTTCACCATCACCACCGAAGACGTTCCCGGCACCAAGGACATCTGCTCCACCACGCTGAAGAGCCTCACCGATGACGTTAACGTGGGCGACGCCCTGCTGATCGACGACGGCAAGGTGGCCCTGCGTGCCACGGCTGTTGACGACGTCAAGGTGGTCGCCGAGGTGACCGTGGGCGGCATGGTGTCCAACAACAAGGGCATCAACCTTCCCGGCGTGGCCGTCAACGTGCCCGCCCTGAGCGAAAAGGATGAGGACGACCTCCGCTGGGCCATGCGCCGCGGCGTTGACCTGGTGGCACTTTCCTTCGTCCGGGACGCGTCGGACATTGTCCGCGTGCACGAGATCATGGACGAGGAAGGCCGCCGCGTGCCGGTCATCGCCAAGATCGAGAAGCCCCAGGCCGTGGAGCAGCTGTCCGAGATCATCGATGCGTTTGACGCCATCATGGTGGCCCGTGGCGACCTGGGCGTTGAGCTTCCCCTGGAGGAAGTGCCGATCGTCCAGAAGCGTGCCATCGAGCTGGCCCGCCGCTGGGCCAAGCCGGTCATCGTGGCAACCCAGGTCCTGGAATCCATGATCGACAACCCGCGCCCCACCCGTGCAGAGGCCTCCGACTGCGCCAACGCCGTCCTCGACGGTGCAGACGCTGTGATGCTCTCCGGCGAGACCAGCGTGGGCAAGTACCCCATCGAGACCGTCAAGGTCATGGCCCGGATCATCGAGTCCACCGAGGTCCACGGCCTTGAGCGCGTCCCCCCGCTGGGTACCAAGCCCAAGACCCGTGGCGGCGCCATCACGCGTGCCGCCGTCGAAATTGCCGACCAGCTGGACGCAAAGTACATCTGTGCTTTCACCCAGTCCGGCGACTCCGCACGCCGCCTGTCCCGCCTGCGCCCCATCAAGCCGGTCTTCGCTTTCACTCCGGTGGAGCAGGTCTGGAACCAGCTGGCACTGACCTGGGGCATCCAGCCGGTGCTGGTCCAGATGGTGGACCACACCGATGAGATGACCGCGCAGGTTGACCGCAGCCTCATGGAGATGGGCCTGGTGGACGACGGCGACCTGGTGGTTATTGCCGCCGGTTCGCCTCCCGGAAAGGCCGGCTCCACCAACTCTCTGAAGGTGCACAAGGTGGGCGACCTCGCCGACTCCACCCGCGTTGGCGAAGCAACCAGCAACAAGGAAAAGCTCGGCCCCTGGCCGGAAAAGAAGAAGAAGGCCTAGGCTTTCGGATTACGTAAAAGGACCCCTGCCGGCCGGCAGGGGTCCTTTTACGTTGTGGTCCGCTGGTTGGGCCTGCCGGATTTTGGCAGACCCGACCGTGCGGACCTAGTTGACCTGGTTGATGATGGTCTCGGCGACTTCGCGCATGCTCAGGCGGCGGTCCATGGAGGTCTTCTGGATCCAGCGGAAAGCTTCCGGCTCCGTGAGGCCCATCTTGGTGGTGAGCAGGCTCTTGGCGCGTTCCACGAGCTTGCGGGTGGCGAACTGCTCCTGGAGGTCGGAGACTTCGCTTTCCAGTGCTTTGATTTCCTCGTGGCGGGAGAGTGCGATCTCCAGGGCGGGGATGAGGTCTGCGGGGGTGAACGGCTTCACCACGTACGCCATGGCACCGGCGTCGCGGGCACGCTCCACGAGTTCCTTCTGGCTGAATGCGGTCAGCAGCACCACGGGGGCGATGCGGGCCTTGACGATCTTCTCGGCTGCGGAAATGCCGTCCATAACGGGCATCTTGACGTCCATCAGGACGAGGTCCGGCTTCAGTTCCTCGGCCAGCTGGACGGCCTTCTCGCCGTTGTCCGCCTCGCCCACAACGTCATAGCCTTCGCCGCGCAGGATTTCGATGATGTCGAGGCGGATGAGGGTTTCATCCTCGGCCACAATGACGCGGCGCGCCGGCTGGGACGTGGGCTTTGACTCCGTCTGTTCAGTCACGGGATCTCCTTGGAAAGGTACGGCGGGGACATCACTATCTTAGGTGCGCCCGGTCCTGTACATGATCTGCATGGTCGGTTGCGGCGTCGGCGGCGCGATTCTGGAATTCAGCCTATCTGGCTGTAGAGTAATTCCGCGTACGTGAAGCGATCGCGTTGCTCACAATCAGCTGTGGGCGTACCGGTTTGCTTTGCGTATTCCGCGCCCGAGTGGCGGAATTGGCAGACGCGCCGCACTCAAAATGCGGTATCGAAAGGTGTGTGGGTTCGAGTCCCACCTCGGGCACAGCATATCCCCTCGTCAGAGGGGTTTTTTGCTTTAACGTGCGTACAGATCTTGTGGCACCGTCGCTCTGCCGGGTGGTTCGCCGACTGTGGCCTGGCCGCCGCGATGGCCTCTTCAGGTGTGAGGTGACGGGTTGAGGGTCCTGGCTGGTGCGCTCTCCGCCTGCTGTGGTGGGGTCCGTGGTTTCTTGGCCAACAGCTGTTCATGGGCGAAGGTACGTGGGACTACATGACTTCGCTGACTTTGGTGTGGAACAAAGCGTGGGCTGGTGACGCGCTGCCTGCCTGCCGGGGGACTGCCTTCGGTGGAGGCCGGCCCTCCGACGTTTCGGCCGGTGATTCTCGCGCAGCCTAAAAGGAAAGACACGTGAATTGCTTGATTGGCCACATAGGACTGGTGCTTCAGCTGTTGCGCATCCACGACCTGGCGTTGTGGGCGGCGGAGCTGAGTATCCCTCAGTGAGACTGAGGTCCAACGCTTGGGTAGGGGCTGGTCCGAGGACGACCTTGCGGGTTGATCCCCTCGAGATCGAGATGGTCCGGACGCTCCAGCAGCCGTGAAACGGCGTATCCGATGACCAGGCCCCAGAAGGCTGCGTGGATGTTGAACAGATCCAGGCCGGAGATGGTCACGACGAAGGTCACCAGCGCTCCCAGAGTGAAGGTGGTGGAGAAGGCGGTCACGAACGCCTGCTGGAGTGCCCGCAGCATCGCAATTCCGCCAAGGACCAGGACGAATTCCTTCGGCGTGGCGAGCATCAGCCGGGTCAGGGTGGGAGCCAGCGCGGCGCCGGCCAGGGCGAGGCAGCCGTAGGTCACCGCTGCTGTGTACTGCCGTTCTTTAACTCCCGACGACGTCAACAGGGCGTTCGTAGGGCCCGTCACGCAGGCGGATACGGCACCCAGGCTGGCGTTCAGCAGGGAGAACACGCCGGACACGATGGCGAAGACGTTCACCGGTGGCCGGTGGCCGGCGGCCCGGAGCACGGCGATGCCCTGGCCGTTTTGGACGAAGAGGACCGTCAGCGCCAGGGGGACCACCAGTTCCAGCTGCGCCGCCCACGTGAAGACGGGAGGAGTGAAGACCGGGGCGGCCAGGAGCGGCCCGGGTACGCCGGCGACAAACTGCCCGCTGACTGCCACCGCCAGGCAGCCGGCCACGAGGGTCCCGAGGACCGGGGGCAGGAACTTCCCCAGGGCGGGTACGGCGGTCAGGAGCAGGAAGGCGCCCACCATCGGCGTGGCAATGGCCGGATTGGACTGGCTGGAGGAAACGATGTCCGTACCGAAGCGGAGGAAGACGGCGGCGACCATGGCCATGACGATCGGCATGGGAATCATCGCCATGATTCGCCGGACCACCCCTGTTGCCCCTAAGGCCAGGATGAGCAGCCCGGCAGTGAAGAACGTGCCTACTACTTCCGCGAATGAAAGGTGCTGCAGCGACGGCCCGAGCAGTACCGTGCCTGGAATCGACCAGGCGAATCCCAGCGGCTGCCGGTACAGCAGCGACATGAGGAGTGTCGCGGCGCCGCCGGAGAACAGGATGCCGAAAACCCACGAGGCGAGCTGGTCCTGGCTGAGCCCGCCCGCTGCCCCGACCGCCAGGGTGACGGCGATGGGCCCGGAGGCGGTGAAGACCAGGCCAATGGCGCCGTTGGACAGGTAGGCGGGTGCCACGTCCCGAAGGAAACGTCGTGGTCCGGCCGGACGGCGTCCGGGCCGTTCCAGGAGCGGTTGCTGCGCAGGCGGCACCTCCGCGGCCGGCAGCCCGGGCGCCGCCTCTGCATGGACGGGTGCTGCTGCGGTTTCGGGCTGGGTGAATGGGTCCTTGCGGGAAGTGGGCATCCTGGCTCCTGGCTGCGTGGTCAGAAAGGACAGGCGCCCCGGAGATGCAGCTCCGGGGCGCCTGGGTTGCCGGGATCTGGCGCCCGGCCTCAAACAGGCAGGGGCAAAGACCTACTTGGTCTCGCCTTCCTTGGCGAGGATGTAGTTGTAGACAACTTCCTCGCCCGCGCCGCCGTCCGTGCGGGGGCGGGGGTCCAGCATCAGTTCCGGCTTGACGGCCGAGGCGATGTCGTCGGCGTTGTGCGGGTCGCCCGGGAAGTAGAGCTGCTGGGTGACAGGCTGGTAGCCGGGTGCCGAGACCTTGATGTGGATGTGGGCCGGGCGCCAGGCGTGCCAGCCGGCCGCCTCGATGAGCTGGCCGCAGGCGCCGTCCGTGGGGATCTGGTACGGCGCCGGACGCATGGTGTTGATTTCGAAGCGGCCCTGGTCGTCAGCCTTGACCGTGGCGCGGAAGAGCCACTCGGGCAGGCCCGGGGCGTACTGCGAGTAGAAACCGGCGGCGTCCGCGTGCCAGATTTCCACCTGGGCGTTCTGGAGGGCGCTGCCGTTGGTGTCCGTGAACTGGCCGGTGAAGCGCAGCGGGGTGCCCTCCTCGCCGTCGCGCATGAGGACAGTGGCCGGCGTCGCAAGCTCCGGCGACCCTGGCACGTAGTAAGGGCCCTCAATGGTGCCCTTGGTGCCGGGGCGCTCCTGGGAGTTGACGTCCTCCACCGTGTGCTCCAGCCACACGTCAAGGAACAGCGGCCATTCGCCGTCGGTACCTACCTTGATGAGCCACGCCTTCAGGGCGTTGTACTCCTCATAGGTGACCTCGTGCTCAACGACGATGTCATTCGCGGCCTTGATGAGCGCGCCGGCCAGCAGGCTCACGCGTTCCTTGGGCACGTTCAGTTCCGAAAGCTTGCCGGAAGCGGTGAAGCGTTCGGTGGCCTTCGAGCCGGCTTCAACGGCCGTGCCCTCGTTCTCGTTCCGGATATCCACTTGGGTCTCAGTCATGGCGGTCTCCACCTTCGTCTTTGAAATTGGGGCCCAGGAAGGTCTCCTGTACCCGCCGCGGGACGCCGGCGCAGGAGAACCTGCGGGCCGTGGCGTCGCGTGATGTCTGTCTCATCGTAGGTCCGAAGATAATGACGAAACAAATATTGATAGGGCCGGTTTTTAGTCATTATCGGGACATAAAAACACCCTTGGTGGACCCTAGGTGTTTGCCTGATGTGGGACGAGTCACGGCGGGGAAGGATTGCCTCTAACGTCCACGGCCGGCGCCGCCGCCAGCCCGGACCTCCCGCCCATCCGTCCAGCAATCTCCAATGAGGGAGCACGCCATGACCGAGAACCTGATCCATGCCCGCGAGGTCCTTGCCGACGCCGTGATCGACGACCGTGAGAACGGCATCATCCGGGCCAAGCGCGAAATCTTCACCGACCAGGAGATCTTCGAGCTCGAGATGAAGCACATCTTCGAAGGCAACTGGGTATACCTGGCCCACGAGTCCCAGATCCCCAATGTGGGTGACTACTTCACCACGTACATCGGCCGCACCCCGGTGATGATCACCCGGGACAAGGACGAGAAACTCAACTGCCTGGTCAACGCCTGTTCGCACCGCGGCGCCATGCTGTGCCGCCGCAAGACGGACAACCGCACCACCTTCACCTGCCCGTTCCACGGCTGGACGTTCAAGAACTCCGGCGAACTGCTGAAGGTCAAGGATTCCAGGAACGCCGGCTACCCCGAGACCTTCAACAAGGAAGGCTCGCACGACCTCACCCAGGTGGCCCGCTTCGAGTCTTACCGCGGCTTCCTGTTCGGGTCGCTGAAGGCTGACGTGCTGCCGCTCGAGGAGCACCTGGGCGATGCCACGAAGGTGATCGACTCGATC
Organism: Pseudarthrobacter sp. NKDBFgelt; assembly: GCF_046097905.1. Classification (NCBI taxonomy): domain Bacteria; kingdom Bacillati; phylum Actinomycetota; class Actinomycetes; order Micrococcales; family Micrococcaceae; genus Pseudarthrobacter; species Pseudarthrobacter sp. NKDBFgelt. Next base: position 47,186 of record NZ_JBJURL010000020.1, read on the forward strand.
GTTGACCAGTCACCCGAAGGGCTGGAGGTGCTGCGCGGATCATCCACCTACACCTACGACGGCAACTGGAAGGTCCAGGCCGAGAACGGCGCGGACGGCTACCACGTCACGGCCGTGCACTGGAACTACGCCGCCACCACAGCCCGCCGCAGCGCCGGTGACTCCGCCAACAAGACCAAGGCCATGGACGCCGGCAAGTGGGGCAAGGTCAAAGGCGGCTTCTACTCCTACGACCACGGCCACCTGCTCCTGTGGCAGGAATGGACCAATCCCGAGGACCGTCCGCTCTGGGACCGCCGCGAGGAACTGGTCCAGAAGTACGGCGAGGAGATGGCCAACTTCATGATCAACATCTCGCGAAACCTGTGCCTGTACCCGAACGTCTACATCATGGACCAGTTCTCCTCGCAGATCCGCCACTTCCGGCCGATTTCCGCGGACCAGACCGAGGTGACGATCTACTGCATCGCGCCCAAGGGCGAGTCCCAGGAGAACCGCTCCAAGCGCATCCGCCAGTACGAGGACTTCTTCAACGCCACCGGCATGGCCACACCGGACGACCTGGAGGAATTCCGCTCCTGCAACAAGACCTACTGGGCCACCAGCGCCCCGTGGAACGACATGACCCGAGGCTCTACGCACGAGATCGCCGGCCCGGACGAGCAGGCCCAGGCCCTGGGCATGACCAGGGTCATCGCCTCCGGCGTGCGCACCGAAGACGAAGGGCTCTACCCCATCCAGCACGGGTACTGGAAGGAAGTCATGGACCGTGCCCTGGTGGACGAAGAGGACCGCGCCGCGCTGGATTCCGTCCCCGCCTCCGCCTGACAGAGCCCACCGGAACCACAGAGAGCGCAGAACCCATGACAAACCTGACCCAAACCGCCCCGGTCCTAAAGACCGAAGAGGAGATCGCAACCCTCGAAACGGTCCGGGCCTTCCTTTACCGGGAAGCCCGCCTGCTGGACGACCGCCAGTTCGATGAGTGGCTGGAGTGCTACCACCCGGATTCCGAATTCTGGATGCCGGCCTGGGACGTGGACGACCAGTTGACGCAGGACCCCCAGAACGAGATCTCCCTGATCTACTACGACAACCGCGGCGGCATCGAGGACCGGGTGTTCCGGATCAAGACCGACCGGTCTTCGGCGACCTCCCTCCCCGAGCCGCGCACGGGCCACAACATCACGGACGTTGAGGTTTTGGCGAACGACGGCGGCCGCGTCGAGGTGCGCTTCAACTGGTTCACCCTGTACTTCCGCTACAACACGACGGACACATACTTCGGCACCAGCTACTACACGATCGACCTTTCCGGCCCCGAGCCGGTGATTCTGAAGAAGAAAGTAGTCCTGAAGAACGACTACATCCACCACGTGGTGGACGTCTACATGATCTGACCCGCCCAGTGCGGCGCCCGGAGTTCCCCGGCGCCGCACTGCAGGTCCCATTCCGTGCCCGCCGGGCACGCCAGAACTTTCCCGGGACGCGACGACGCGCCCGCACAGCCAGGAGGACCCCATGGGCCACAAAGTAGCCCTCAGCTTCGAAGACGGCGTCACCAAAGTCATCAAGGTCGGCGACTATGAGACCGTCATGGACGCGGCCTACAAGGCGCGCATCAACATCCCGTCGGACTGCCGCGACGGCGCCTGCGGCACCTGCAAGGCTTTCTGCGATTCGGGGTCCTTCGACCCGGGCGACTACATCGACGACGCCATGACCGAAGAGGAACTCGAAAAGGGCTACCTGCTGACCTGCCAGGCCGTCCCGGAATCCGACCTGGCCATCCAGATCCCGGCCACGTCGGAATCGGCCAAAACGGCGGCGGCCACCTTCACCTCCACCATCAAGGAGCTTAACCGGCACACGGACACCACGGTGTCCTTCACCCTTGAGGTGGACAACCGGGAAGCGCTTGCTTTCCTTCCCGGCCAGTACGTTAACCTCAAGGTCCCCGGCACCGACGCCGAGCGGTCCTACTCTTTCAGCAGTGGCCCCGAGGTTCAGGACGCGTCCTTCATGGTCCGCGTCACCCCACAGGGCGCCATGTCCGAATACCTACGTGACCGCGCCGCAGTAGGCGACTCCGTTGAATTCACCGGCCCCTACGGCTCGTTCTTCCTGCGCGAACCCAAGCGGCCCCTGCTGCTCCTGGCCGGCGGCACCGGACTGGCCCCGCTCCTGTCCATCCTGGAAAAACTCTCCGAAAAGCCGCCGTCCAGCCCGGTCCACCTCATTTACGGGCTCACCCGGGAGGCGGACATCGTGGGCCTGGACTGGCTGCGTGCCTACGAAGCGAAGCTGCCCGGCTTCACCTGGGACTACATCGTCTCCGAGCCCGGCACCTCGGCCCCGCACACCGGCTACGTCACCCAGATCATCCAACCGAAACACCTCAACGACGGCGACGTGGACATCTACCTCTGCGGCCCGCCCCCCATGGTCAACGCCGTCTCCAAGTGGCTGGACACTGACGGCATCCAGCCCGCCAACTTCTACTTCGAGCGGTTCGCTCCGAAGGAGACGACCGGAGGCGACGCCGAAACGGGTGCCCCGGCGCCGGCCGGGAAGATCCGGGCCGAAGGAGACACGATGAGCCGCGGCGAGGCAGTGTCCTCGCTGGAGACCGGCCGGCTGGATTTCCGCAAGGAAGACAGCTTCGCGCAGCTGGACGCCCGCATGGGCCTGGAGTTGGCGGTGAGCGAACTGCTGCTGGGCAGGCTCAGCGAAGCGCAGCTGCGCCAGTTCCGCCGGCTCGCCGAAGCCACCACAGCGTCAGTGGACGGCGGGAACATCAGGGACCCCGAGGAGTTCGCGCGCACCAACGAGGAATTCCACGAGTACCTCTTCATGGTCTGCGACAACCCCATGTTGTTGGAGTCCTACCGGCGCCTGGATGTGCACGCCCAGATGGCCGCGGCCCTCGACGCCGGAACGCCGATCTTCGAGCGGGTCACCCAGGACCACCTGGACATCGTGGACGCCTTCGAACGCGGTGACAAGAACCGCCTCCGCGCCGTCATCACCGCACATGCCCACGACGCGAAGGACACCATGGCCGGCGCCATCGACGCCAAGGCCGCCCTCTGATGGCTGCGCCGTACGCCGGGCAGTTCGTGACCCCCGGCCGCTTCGGCGGCAAGGTCGCCGTCGTCACCGGTGCCGCCCAGGGGATCGGCCGGAAAGTGGCCGAACGCATAGGCGCCGAAGGCGGCGCAGTGGTCCTGGTGGACCGCGCCGACCTGGTCCACGACGTGGCCCGCGGCATCGGAGAGGCCGCCAAGGTCTCCGGTTCCGGTGGTTCGGCCACGTCCGTCACAGCGGACCTGGAGACCTTCGCCGGCGCCAACCGGGCCGTCAAGGCTGCGCTTGCAGCCCACGGACGCGTGGATGTCCTGGTCAACAACGTTGGCGGCACCATCTGGGCGCGCCCATACGAGGAATACGACGAGGACAAGATCGAAAAGGAGATCCGCCGCTCGCTGTTTCCGACCCTCTGGAGCTGCCGGGCGGTCCTGCCGGCGATGCTGGAACAGGAATCGGGGACCATCGTCAACGTGTCCTCGGTTGCCACCCGCGGCATGCACCGCGTCCCGTATGCCGCGGCGAAGGGAGGCGTCAACGCCCTGACCCAGGCCCTGGCCATGGAGGTTGCCGGCCGCGGCATCCGCGTGGTTGCCACTGCGCCGGGCGGCACCGAAGCTCCACCGCGGAAGGTCAAACGTGGCCCGGAAGCCGAATCCGCCACCGAGAAGGCCTGGTACCAGGTGATCGTGGACCAGACCGTGGAATCGTCCTTCATGAAGCGCTACGGCACCCTGGACGAGCAGGCCGCGCCCATCGTGTTCCTCGCCTCCGACGAAGCGTCCTACCTCACCGGCAGCATCCTTCCGGTGGCCGGCGGGGACCTGGGCTAGCATGGACCCCCGCCGGAACGGGCGGGCAGGGCGCTCCGGTAGACTGGCGGCCATGACTGCGGGGTCCGTCCAGGGCGACATTGGCGCGGATTCGGCGCTGGTAGGCCGCGAGGCAGTGTTCACTGAGCTCGCGGAAATCCTCCGCACCGTCCGTAAGGGCAAGGTGGCCGCCGTGGTCCTCGCCGGGCCCGCCGGCTCCGGAAAAACCGCGGTGCTGGAGTCCTTCCTGGAACACTGCCGCACGGGGGCCCGCGGCGTCCGCGTCCTTTCCGCCATGGGCGACGAGTGGGAAGCGCAGTTTGCGCTCGCGGGCTATTCGCAGCTCATGCTCGCCCCGCCGCTGCGTTCGGCGAAAGCGTACGACGGCGGCCCGCACCTTCCGGCGGGTCCCCTCGCCTCCCTGAGTACGGACCAGGTGGTCAACTACGCGTCGACGCTGGGCACCCACCTGGAAGGGCTGCAATCGCACGGGAGCGTGGTGGTCGCCGTCGACGACGTCCACAAACTCGACGTGGAAAGCCTGCGTATCCTCACATTCGTCATGCGCCGGCTGCACGGCAAGAAGATCCTGTTCCTGCTGACCCTGGACCCCGCCGACGCGCCGCGCATCCCGGCAGGCGTCCTGGACTACCTCACCGGGCACCAGGTGGTCCGCATTCCCATGGAGCCGCTCACTCCGCAGCAGGTCCAGGAAGTGGCCCGGCGCCTGCACGGCATCGACCTCAGCGTCACTGCGGCCCACGGCCTGGTCCGGCACACCGGGGGTCTGCCGCAGCCCGTGACGGAGCTGCTGCGCGAACTGCCCGCCGAGACGTGGCTGAGCTGGTTCCCCGCGCTGCCTCCCTCCTCCCGGCTGCGCGCACGCGTGCACAGCGTCCTGGACTCCGCCTCGGCCG
>NZ_JBJURL010000190.1:0-817 GCF_046097905.1 Pseudarthrobacter sp. NKDBFgelt
CGTCCGTTCCGGGGCAATCGCAAAGTCGTGGAAGGCATCATTTACCGGTACCGGTGTGGGATTGCCTGGCGGGACCTTCCTGCGGAGTTCGGTCCGTGGCAGACGGTGTGGAAGCGGCACCGCCGTTACGCGTCTGACGGAACGTGGGACCGGGTCCACGGTCAGCTTCTGGCCGAAGCGGACGCGGCCGGAGTGATCGACTGGACGGTTTCTGTGGACTCGACCATCAATCGAGCCCACCAGCACGGGACGAACCTTCCCCGTGCCACAGGGGGAACTCCCGAATTACAAGAAACTGTTTGCTGAACCGCCTGATCACGCCATCGGCCGCTCCCGCGGCGGGCTGAGCACTAAGATCCACCACGCCTGCGACGGCAAAGGCCGACCATTGGCAATGATTCTTGGCCCCGGGCAGGGCGGCGATTCGCCCATGTTTCCGGTCGTTATGGGGGCGGTGCGGGTTCCCCGCCTCGGCGGGGGCCGCGCCAGGACCCGGCCTGATGCCGTGATGGGCGACAAGGCTTACTCGTCCAGGGCAAACCGGGCACTGCTGCGAGGACGGGGCATCAAAGCCGTCATCCCCGAACCCTCCGACCAAATAGGACACCGCAAACGCCGCGGTTCACGCGGCGGACGCCCCGTGAACTTCGACGCCGAGACCTACAAAGGCCGCAACACTGTGGAGAGATCCTTCAGTCTCTTCAAACAATGGCGCGGCATCGCCACCCGCTACGACAAACTCGCACTGACCTATCGAGCCGGCGTCGTCCTGTACGCCGTCGTCATCTGGCTACGCCAATAAGGAGACACACCCTAG
>NZ_JBJURL010000021.1:0-51721 GCF_046097905.1 Pseudarthrobacter sp. NKDBFgelt
GATAACGAGGCAGACCACCTCCTGGCCTGGCAGCACGGCGGGACCACCGGGATCAGCAACCTCGGACAACCCTGCCCAAAGCATCACAAACTTCGGCACTCCACCGGGTGGACACCAACACCGGCCACCAAGAACGAACCACCCGGCTGGACCTCACCCACCGGCCGGCACTACAAAAGCGAACACCAGGACTGGGAACCGCCCCACTGGCCGGATGAACTGATGCCGGAGCCGATGCGCCTCAGCGGATCGACCGTTGGGTTTACCGACTTCGCCTACATCGGATTGTCCCCGGCAGAAGAGGGCCTGGCCCGGTTCCTGCACGACCCACCCGCCTGATTGGACGAAGGGATAGTGCCGGAATATTCAAAGCAGGACCCGGCCGGGCCAACTCCCGCGGCCCTGGGTGTCACCTGGTCCAGTGCCGCCTTGCTGGCACCGGACCGCCCTTGCCCCCCCTTGCCCTCGGTGGCCGCTGGTGCTTGGCTGAAGGAATGGCTGACGAAGAAGTTTCCAAGAACGTTCCTTCAGACGAGCACCTGCGCCAGGATGTCGCGCCCGAATCCGGGGAACAGCCCCAAGAGGCACCGGACAGCGGCTTGACGCCCGGACAGACTAACGCCGGTCAGCAGGTGGGAGGGCTCGCCTCGGCCAGCGGCTACGGCAAAGACCTGGATCCCGAGGCCAAGCCCGACGGCAACAACCCCGTGTAGGCACGGAGAACGAAAGAGGACGCAACAGCGACGGCGACAACCGGCACCTGCCGCATGTCGCCGTCGTCGTCCTGCCTAGGGAAGCACCGGAAGAAACTATCCTGCCGCTGCTTTCTCCAGCTCTCCCTCAGCTTCAACGTCAGTGGTTTCTGCGAGGTGCGGCACGAACCGGACGAACATGGCCTTGAAACCTGGTGTGTTGGATTCCCGGGCCACGTTTTCCTTGTGGACGAGGGCGTTTGCTTCGGGGAAGTACGCGGCGGCGCAGCCCTTGGCGGTGGGGTAGGTGATCAGGCGGAACTTGTCGGCCTGCCGGTCGTGGCCACGGAAGGTGCTGACCACGTCCACCAGGTCGCGGTCCTTGAAGCCCAGCTCCACCAGGTCCTCGGGGTGCACCAGGATCACGCGGCGGCCGCCGGAGATGCCCCGGTAGCGGTCGTCCTGGCCGTAGAAGGTGGTGTTGTACTGGTCGTGGCTGCGGATGGTCTGGAGCACCAGGTGCCCGTCAGGCGGGGTGAGGTATTCCAGCGGGCTCACGGTGAACCGGCCCCGGCCGATGTCGGTTTTGAAGGACCGGGTATCGCGCGGCGGGTTGGGCAGGACGAACCCGTTCTTGGTCCGGATCCTGGCGTTAAACTCCTCGAAGCCGGGCAGCACGCGGGCGATGTGGTCGCGGATCACGTCGTAGTCCTCGGCCATGGCCTTCCAGTCCACGGGGTGGTCCGGGCCGAACGCCGCCTCGGCCATCCGTGCCACGATGACGGGTTCGGCGAGCAGGTGCTCGGAGACCGGCGTGAGCCTGCCCTGGGTGGAGTGGACCACGGACATTGAGTCCTCCACGGAGAGGAACTGTGCGCCGTTGGGGTGTTTGTCGTCCTTGTCCGTCCGGCCCAGGGTGGGCAGGATCAGCGAGGTGCGCCCGTGCACGATGTGGGAGCGGTTGGGCTTGGTGGAGATGTGCACGGTCAGGCCGATCCGCTGCATGCCGGCTTCCAGGGTTTCTGTGTCGGAGCAGGCCAGGGAGAAGTTGCCGCCCATGGACACGAACACGTCCACCTCGTTGCGTTCGAACGCCTCCATCGCTTCCACGGCGTCATGCCCGTGGTGGCGCGGAGAGGTGATCCCGAACTCGGTGTCCAGCGCTTCCAGCAGCCATTCCTTGGGTTTTTCCCAAATGCCCATGGTCCGGTCGCCCTGGACGTTGGAGTGTCCGCGGACCGGGCAGGCGCCGGCGCCGGGCTTGCCGAAGTTGCCCTGCAGCAGCAGGACGTTGACCATCTCCTTGATGGTGTCCACTGAGTGCGGCTGCTGGGTGACGCCCAGGGCCCAGCAGAAGATGGTGGCTTTGGACTTGATGAGCATCCCGGCCACGGTCTCGATCTGATCCCGGGACAGCCCGGTGGCCTTCTCGGTTTCGGCCCAGTCCAGGCTGCCGCGGGCCTCGCGGTAAGCGGCGAACCCGTCTGTCTGCGCCTCGATGAAGGAATGGTCGACGACGGTGCCCGGGTTCCGCTCTTCCTCCGCCAGGAGCAGGTGGCCAAGGGCCTGGAACAGTGCCAGGTCACCGCCCACCTTGATCTGCAGGTACTCGTCGGCAAGCGGGGTGCCGCCGCCCACCACACCGGAGACGGTCTGCGGGTCCCTGAAATTGAACAGCCCGGCCTCGGGCAGCGGGTTGACCGCCACCACCTTGCCGCCCTTGTCCTTGCATTCCTTCAGCGCGGACAGCATCCGCGGATGGTTGGTCCCGGGGTTCTGCCCCACCACGAAGATCAGCTCGGAATCATGGATGTCGTCCAGGGACACGGTGCCCTTGCCGATCCCGATGGTCGGGTTCAGCGCAGAGCCCGAGGATTCGTGGCACATGTTGGAGCAGTCCGGCAGATTGTTGGTGCCCAGCGCCCGCGCGAACAGCTGGTACATGAACGCCGTCTCGTTCGCGGTGCGCCCGGAAGTGTAGAAGACGCAGCGATCGGCCGTGGTGGCCCGCACATGCTCGCCGATCAGGTCGAAGGCATCACCCCAGGAGATCGGCGAATAGTGGGTTTCGCCTGCCCGGATCACTACGGGTTCACTCAGCCGGCCCTGGTTGCCCAGCCAGTACTCGGTCTTCGTCGAGAGCTCGGCGATCGAGTGCTTCGCCCAGAACTCGGCGCCCACGGTCCGGAGGGTGTTCTCCTCCGCCACCGCCTTGGCGCCGTTCTCGCAGAACTCCGCGGTCTTGCGCTTCTTGTCCGACTCCGGCCACGCGCAGCCCGGGCAGTCGAAACCGCCCCGCTGGTTCAGCCGCAGCAGCGAGTGCGCGGTGCGGGCCACCCCGGCCTGCGCCACCGCGCGTTCCAGCGCCACCATCACGGCCTTTACACCGGCCGCCTCGGCCTTGGGCTTATGGACTTCGAGGTTGTCCTCGTCGATGTCCGCAACGGGGGCGGGCTGCTTACCGAACTTCATTGTTCCAACTTCCTTAGCGGCATGCGTGGTGTTTGTACTGTGTGTTGGCCTTGGCGCCATGAAGGCGCGGTTGCCTCTGGCGCCGCGAAGGCGCGCCGGGCATTCCCGGCGCGCCCCGCGCGATTCTCTTGGACCCGCCGCCAGCTACTGCGAAACCTTCGCCAGCGTTTCCGTTTCCGCCGCGATGGTGGTGTTGTCCCCGTGGCCGGTGCGGACCACAGTCTCGGGCGGGAGGGTGAGCAGGCGTTCCCGGATGGAGGCCAGGATGGTGGGGTAGTCGCTGTAGGACCGGCCGGTGGCACCCGGGCCGCCGTTGAACAGCGTGTCCCCGGTGAAGACCGTTCCCTCGCTTTCCAGGTAGAAGCAGGTGGAGCCCGGGGAATGGCCGGGGGTGTGGATGGCCTTCAGTGTTGCACCGCCCACCTCGAACACGTCGCCGTCGGCCAGTTCCCGGTCCGGGCTCGCGTCCGGGTAGACCTGCTGCCAGAGGACCAGGTCCTCGGGGTTCAGGTAGATGGGGGCGTCCACGGCGTCGGCAACCTCACGCGCAGCGCCAATATGGTCGTTGTGCGCGTGGGTCTGGAGGATGGCAAGGACCTTCCGGCCCCGGACCTGGTTGATGATCGCGGCGGCGTCGTGCGGGGAGTCGATAATCACGCACTCCTCGTCATTGCCTACGATCCAGACGTTGTTGTCCACGTCCCAGGTGCCGCCGTCGAGCGAAAATGTGCCCGAAGTGACCAGGTTCTCGATGGCGACCATTAGAGTTCCACCACCGAACGCAGGACCTTGCCCTCGTGCATCTTGTCGAAGGCCTCCTCCACCTGGTCGATGGTGATCCGTTCGGTCACGAACGCGTCCAGGTCCAGGTTGCCCTGTTTGTAGTGCGCCACCAGCATGGGGAAGTCGCGGGAGGGCAGGCAGTCGCCGTACCAGGAGGACTTGAGCGAGCCGCCACGGCCGAAGACGTCCAGCAGCGGCAGCTCAAGCTGCATGTCCGGGGTGGGGACGCCCACTAGCACTACGCGGCCGGCGAGGTCGCGGGCGTAGAACGCCTGCTTGTAGGTTTCAGGACGGCCGACGGCGTCAATCACCACGTCCGCTCCGTTGCCTCCGGTGAGGGCGCGGATGGCCTCGATGGGGTCCTCTTTGCTGGAGTCGATGCCGTGCGTGGCGCCAAGGGATTTGGCCATGTCCACCTTGTTGGCATCGATATCCACGGCGATGATCGTGGTGGCGCCGGCGAGCTTGGCGCCGGCGATCGCGGCGATGCCCACACCGCCGCAGCCGATCACCGCGACGGACTCGCCGCGCTTAACGTCGCCGGTGTTGATGGCGGCGCCGATGCCGGCCATGATGCCGCAGCCCAGCAGGCCGACGGCGGCAGCATCAGCCTCGGGGTCCACCTTGGTGCACTGCCCTGCAGCGACGAGGGTTTTCTCGGCAAAAGCCCCGATGCCCAGGGCGGGGGAGAGTTCCGTGCCGTCTTCCAGGGTCATCTTCTGGGTGGCGTTGGCGGTATTGAAACAGTACTGCGGCTGTCCCTTGGCGCACGCGCGGCATTCACCGCACACGGCTCGCCAGTTCAGGATCACGCGGTCGCCCGGGGCGACCGCGGTGACACCGTCACCTACGGCGCTGACCACACCGGTGGCTTCATGGCCCAGCAGGAAGGGGAAGTCATCGTTGATGGCGCCCTGCTTGTAGTGCAGGTCCGTATGGCATACGCCGCACGTCAAAATGTCCACCAGGGCCTCGCCCGGACCGGGATCCGGCACCAGGATGGTCTCCACTGACACCGGAGCGTTCTTTTCCCTGGCGATGACTGCCTTGACTTTATGAACCATGATTCCTGTGTTCCTTTCGTTGGCCGGACAAAGATCCCCGCCCGACTATCAAGTCTAGAAGCTGCGGCGCCACCGGGCGGCTACCCAAAAGGGTGGGTGGCGGGCACCCGAAAGGGTGGCCGTTCCGCTCGAGGCCCTCCGCCCAGCCCCCCTGTGATTGCGTAATGCACAACACGGTGCGTATAGCGCTTACTCGAAATATGTCAGCCCCCAAAGGGGGTGTCAATAGACCGGCCCCGGGCTACGTGCCCCAACGCCAAGCGGCTGGGGTCGGTGTGCAGTCCGTCCGCAACTCTATTGCATCTCGAGCAACTCCTGATCCTACGTCTCCATGCCTGTCCGTGACGCCCAGATGCTGGCGGCGACCCCCGGTTCTGCTCATCCTTTCATCTCGACTAACTAAATCCCCGCCACAGAACCATTGACTGTGGCGGCCATCACGCCCTAGTCTGTTGCAACAGCGTTGCGCTGAATGCAACCACAACACTTTGGTGGATACATGAGTAACGAAACTTCCTCCCCGGGCAGCATCGTGAGCGATCCGCGTCCCGCACCTGCCGACAGTGCCGTCAGCAAGGAAACGCGGCGCCGGGTCATCGCTGCCAGCTTCATCGGCAACTTCGTTGAATGGTTCGACTACGCCGTCTACGGCTACCTGGCCGTCACCATCGCAACGGTCTTCTTCCCGGAATCCGATCCGCAGACCGGGCTGCTGCTGACCTTCGCCCTCTTTGCCATCTCGTTCCTGGTCCGCCCGCTCGGCGGATTCATCTGGGGCCACATCGGCGACAGGGTGGGCCGGCGGACAGCCCTCTCCCTGTCAATCCTCATCATGTCCGGAGCCACGTTCTGCATAGCCCTGATTCCGGGCTACGACACGATCGGCATCTGGGCGCCCGTCCTGCTCCTGATCATCAGGGTGGTCCAGGGCTTCTCCGCCTCCGGTGAATACGCGGGAGCCTCGGCCTTCCTGGTGGAGTATGCCCCCGCCAACCGGCGTGGCCTGTACGCCGCCGTCGTCCCCGCGAGCACCGCCGCCGGCCTGCTCCTGGGTTCACTCATGGCCGGACTGCTGACCACCCTGCTCTCCACCGAGGCGATGCAGAGCTGGGGCTGGCGGCTGCCTTTCCTGCTGGCAGCACCCATGGGCCTGATCGGCCGGTACATCCGGACCAAGCTCGAGGACACCCCCGTGTTCCGCGAGCTGGCCGCCGAGGACAACGCCGTCAAGGCCCCTGTCTCCAGCCTCTTCCGCAACCACTGGCGGCAGCTGCTGCAGGCCGTCGGCGCCGTGCTGCTCAACGCCGTCGGCTTCTACGTGATCCTCAGCTACATGCCCACCTACCTGTCCTCGGAACTGGGCCTGGGCGAAACCGAATCATTCCTTGCCACCACCATCGCGCTGGTCACCTACATCGGCTTCATCTTCCTCACCGGCATGCTCTCGGACCGGTACGGGCGCAAGAAAGTGCTGATCAGCGCATCGGTTGCCTTTATTGTCCTGACCGTTCCCGCCTTCGCACTGCTCGGCACCGGCAACTTCCTGGTCATCGTCCTGGTCCAGATCCTGCTGGGCGCCATGCTCACCCTCAACGACGGCACGCTCCCCAGCTTCCTGGCGGAAATGTTCCCCACCCGGGTGCGCTACAGCGGCTTTGCGGTCAGCTTCAACCTTTCCAACGCCCTGTTCGGCGGCACCGCCCCGTTCATGGCGACACTCCTCATCGCCGCAACCGCCAGCGACCTGGCTCCGGCCTGGTACCTGGTGGCTGCCGCCGTCGTCTCCCTCATTGCCGTGTCGCTCTCCAGGGAAACCTGCAAAGAGCCCCTGCGGCACGAATAGCTTCCCTCCCAAAACCAAACCAGCTGCACCTCAACAAATGCACGAGAGAAAGGCATCGTCACGATGACCATCACCACCGAAAACGCCACCACTGTCGCCGAACTCGAGCGCACCAAGATCCTCAAGAACGGCGAGAAGGTAAGCCTCACGTTCTCCGACACCGAGTTCGAGCGCCGCCTGGCCGGCCTGCGCCGCATCATGGCGGAGAAGGACCTGGACGCCGTGGTCCTCACCAGCTACCACTCCATCAAGTACTACTCCGATTTCCTCTTCACCACCTTCGGCCGCTCTTACGGCATGGTGGTCACCAAGGAAGACACCGTCACCGTCACCGCCAATATCGACGCCGGAATGCCTTGGCGCCGCAGCTACGGCGACAACATCGTCTACACGGACTGGCGCCGCGACAACTACATCTTCGCCATCCAGGAAGTCCTGCGGACCCGCGGCATCAACCCGCGCCGCCTCGGCGTCGAGGACGACTCGCTGCCGCTGGACAACCGCAACAAGATCCAGGCAGCCTTCCCGTCCGCCACCCTGGTGGACGTGGCCCAGGCAGCCATGCGCCAGCGCATGATCAAGTCCGCCGAGGAAATCGAGGTCATCAAGCACGGCGCCCGCATCGGCGACCTGGGCGGCGAAGCCATCCGCAACGCCATCACCGCCGGGATCACCGAGTACGAGGTCGCGCTGATCGGCACCGAGGCCATGGTCCACGAAATCGCCAGGACCTTCCCCGACTCCGAAATCCGCGACACCTGGGTGTGGTTCCAGTCCGGCATCAACACCGACGGCGCCCACAACTGGGCCACCACCCGCAAGATCCAGGAACACGACATCCTGTCCCTGAACTGCTTCCCCATGACCTCCGGCTACTACACAGCCCTTGAGCGCACCCTGTTCTACGGCGAACCGGATGCCCGTTCACTGGAGCTGTGGAACATCAACGTGGAAGTCCACAAGCGCGGCCTGGAACTCATCAAGCCCGGCGCCGTCTGCAAGGACATCGCCGCCGAGCTCAACGAGATCTACGTGGGCTACGGGCTCCTGGCCAACCGCACCTTCGGCTACGGGCACTCCTTCGGCGTCCTGAGCCACTACTACGGCCGTGAAGCCGGACTCGAGCTCCGCGAGGACATCGACACGGTGCTGGAACCGGGCATGGTGGTCTCCATGGAACCGATGATCACCGTCCTCGAGGGCCAGCCGGGTGCCGGCGGCTACCGTGAGCACGACATCCTGGTGGTGGGCGAGGACGGCGCGGAGAACATCACCAAGTTCCCGTTCGGACCCGAGTACAACATCATCAGCGCATAACGCCCCAACGGGCTACCCCAGGCCCAACGAACACCCGGAAGCGGCGTCATCCCCATGGCGCCGCTTCCGGCCCTCCCTTAGGGAATGATGGGTAACACCATGAGTGCAACAGAACCCGAGACCACAGGCAACGGCGACAGTAAGGGCGCTTCCGTCATCGTCAACGCGATTGCGGTCCTCCGGACTTTCTCGGCGGACGAGCCCCTGCTTGGCGTCACCGAGATCGCCAACCGCGTGGGGCTGCACAAGAGCACGGTCTCACGGATCCTGGCCACCTTCGAGCAGGAGCACCTGGTGGAGCGGGACGCCGAAACGCGGCGGTTCCGGCTCGGGCTGGGGCTGATTGCCGTGGCCGGGCCGCTCCTCGCCGAGCTTGAGGAGCGCCGCGTTGCCTATCCCGTACTCCGCGAACTCTCGGAGCAGACCGGCGAAACAAGCGCACTGATGGTGTGGAGCGGCGATGAATCCATCTGCGTGGAGCAGATTGCCAGCCACCACCAGATTAAGCACACCACCCCGCTGGGGGCACGGTACAACGACGCCCTCAGCGCCTCGGTGCAGGTCTTCCTGGCTCGCGAACCTGAACCCCGGGTCCGATCCCTGCTCAGCAGCGGGGCCATCAGCTACCCGGGCCTGGACGACTCCAGCCTGGACGCCTACCTGGTCCGGCTCAAAGACGACATCCGGCGCGGCTGGGCCGTCAACTACGGCGAAACCTCCATCGATGAAGTGGGACTGGCAGCACCCGTCTTCGACCACCGGGGCGAGGTGGTGGCCGCCGTCCTGATCCCCGCACCCCGGTTCCGGGTGTCCCAGGACAGGCTGCAGGCATTGGGGGAGGCCTGCGCCGCCGCCGCAGCGAAGGTGACCGCCCGGCTGGGCGGAGGGTCCCGGCGGGCCGGCCCGGGAGCGGCAAAAGACACAAAGTGAATCCGGGCCTGCCTGTACCGAGTTTCCAGCGCACCCGGAGAGCAGGGCTGATCCGTCAGGCACGTTCTACCGGGAGCCACAATTCGCAGCTTGCTGTGCTGAAGTCGGCGCTGCGATCCAGGACTGCCACCATCGAGGGGCCAGGGCGCAGCCGCCACGGGTTCGACGGGAACCAGTCGGTGGCTGTGGATGCCCACGTGGACTGCAGAACCGCGGGGTACGCCCCTTCTGCGCGGAACACCGCCCAGGTGCCTGCGGGGACTTCGATCACGTCGAGCTCCCCGGGCACCGGCGTCGTGGGGGTGACGGCGACGCCATGGAGGTAGGTTAGCTCGCTGCCTTCCGCGTAGTCCGGGTCGACGTCGGCGCTCACCTGGAGCAGGCCCTCGGGCTCGGTGTTGCCCAGTGCTTTGAGCCGGGCGTGCTCTGCCGCCGGCAGTGAGGCGATGTGCGCTTGGATGTGCGGGTTCGGGCCGTGGTGGATAAGCGGCACACGGGCCGAACGGCCGATGAGCCGGAATGCCGGCCGATCTGCGATGCGAGTGTCCATCGGGGTGTTCCCTTCTACGGTCAGGCGGAACCTGAGCTGCGGTTGCGTGCGAAGGGGCCCGCCGTCCCGGCGCACGTCGCTGGGTCCGGCGCCGTGCACTGACCGGAATGCCCGGCTGAAAGCCTCGGTAGAGCCGTAGCCATACCGCACCGCGATTGCCAGCAGCTCGCCGCCTTCGAGAACGTCCGTTGCCGCCACCGTCATGCGGCGCCGGCGGACGTACTCGGAGAGCGGCATGCCGGCCAGTGATGAGAACATGCGGCGGAGGTGGTACTCCGTCATGCCGAGACTGACCGCCAGGTCATCAACGTCGATCTCCTCAGTGAGGTGACCGTCGATGTAATCGACGAGTTGGTTGAGCGCTGAGATCACGGTTCCCCCTTCACCTACAAGCCTGCGCGCATGTGTCACCCCGCACCCTACTATCACGGTTCGATTCGATCGCGCTCACCGTGGGGAGCGCCTTAAACCGGTCCCCGCAGGGTTTTCCGGCGCATCCCGCAACGTAGACTGGCAGGATGCGGTTGGTAGCAAGCGATATAGACGGAACGATCCTCGGCCACGATGGCAAAATCAGCGACCGCACCGTCCGGGCCTTCCACGCCTGCCGGGATGCCGGCGTCCAACTCGTTTTCGTCACCGGACGCCCGCCGCGCTGGCTGCACCCCCTGCAGGACCAGCTGGGCCACACCGGAACCGTCATCTGCTCCAACGGAGCCGTGGTCTGGGACCTTGAGGCCGAAAAGCTGGTCTCCGCCCGGACGCTGACCCTCGACGCTGTCCTGGAAGTACGCCGCGTCATCAAACGGCTGCGTCCCGCCGCGCTGTTCGCCGCCGAAACGCTCGGGGGGTTCCACCTTGAACCCGGCTTCATCGAAAACGGCTCCAGTGAGCTGCTCTCCGAATTCACGCCGGCGCCGCTGGCCGAAACGCTGGTAACGGACGACGCCGTGGTGAAGTTCCTGGCCATCGTCCGCGAAGGCACTGCCGACGACTTCCTCGCCGAGGTGGCCCCCGCCGTCGAACATCTCGCCTCCGCCACCCATTCCTCGCCGGGGGTGTCGATGCTCGAGCTCGCCCTGCCCGGGGTCAACAAAGCCGTCACCCTGGCCGAATACGCCGCCGCCCTGGGCATCGGCGCCGAGGACGTGGTGGCATTCGGGGACATGCCCAACGACATCGAGATGCTCCGCTGGGCCGGGCACGGCTACGCCATGGCCAGCGGGCACCCGGAAGCGATCCGCGCGGCCGGACAGCAGGCACCACATTTTGACGACGACGGCGTGGCCCAGGTTTTGGAGTCCCGGCTGGCCTCGCTGGGCGTACAGATTTCCTGATTCCCGGCGCCGGACTTCCTCCCCGGCCCGCTGGACGCAGCGCCGTTTTCACAGCTGGCGCTCACCTTGCGTTCATCTTCGCTCCCTAACGTTGGCGATGGAGGGCCCAACCCCTCCATCCCGGCTCCGGGTAACAGGCTCAAGGGGTAACAGGCTCAAGGGGTAGCAATGGCAAGAAAAGTGAAGCTTGGAACCGCCGACGCGCCTCCGCGCCAGGCAACGCCCGCACCGCACTGGAAAAAGCTCACGCCGGGCGACCGTGTCCGCGTGCTCCTCGCCCCGGGATTCGAAGCCGGTGGCCTGGTTGATGCAGTCACTGCCGACCACTCCGCGGTGTGGATCGATTTCGACGGCGGACGCGGCCGGACGCTGCTGCACTGCAGCGACGGCGTGGACATCGTCCTCCAGGAAGACGCCGTTGCGTACGAGGGCTGACGCTGCCTGACCGGGGGCCGCCGCTCCTGGAGTACGCTCGCAGTGTGACCCTCCCGTTCTTCGACCATGCCGCCGCGGACGGGTCCCCGATGCCCATCGCCATGGCCCATCGCGGCTTTTCCCGGGACGGCCTGGAAAACTCCATGGCCGCGTTCCGCGCCGCCGTCGACCTCGGCTACCGCTACCTTGAGACCGACGTCCACACCACAGCCGACGGCGTGGTGCTCCTCTTCCACGATGAAACGCTGGACCGGGTGACCGACGGCAGCGGCCGGGTGTCCGAGCTCCCCGCCCATGCGGTGGCCAAGGCGCGGATCGGCGGGCGCGAGCCTATCCCGCGGTGGGACGAGCTGCTTGCGGAGTTGCCCGGGGTCCGGCTCAACGTGGACGTCAAGGACTGGAACTCGGTCCGCAGTATCGCAGCGGGAATCGAAGAGCACCAGGTGCACCACAGGGTACTGCTGACCAGTTTCTCGGACCGCCGGCGGCGGGCGGTGCTGAAGTTGCTGAGCCAGCCCGTGGCGGCGTCGGCCGGTGTTGTGTCGGTGGGTTTATTCACTGTGCTGGGCCGCCTGCTCCCCGGTCCGGTCTTCAGGTGGAGCATGCGCTGGAACCTTCGCGGAGTCCACGCGCTGCAGGTTCCGGTGCGCTATGGCAGGGTGCGCGTGGTGACGCCGGGCTTTGTCCGGCGCGCGCACTCCCTGGGCCTCGTGGTGCATGTCTGGACCATCAACGACCCGGACGAGATGCGCCGGCTCCTGGAGTTGGGCGTGGACGGGCTGGTCACGGACCGCGCGGACCTGCTCCGCGAGGTGCTGCGTGAGCGCGGGGAATGGCCGCACGGCTGACTGTGCCGGCGGCTGCTCCCCGGATCCCGGGCGGCTCCTAGCCGCGGCCCGTGCTGGTGGACGGGTCCTGGTCGCCTTCGGAAGGGTCGGCCCGCAACTCGTCCGGGTTGGACTCCGGAAGGCCGCCTGGCCCGGGGAGGCCGCGTTGGGACGCAGGCGATCCATCCGCCGGTGCGGACGCGTCGCCAGCCAGCCCGCCGTCGTCGTCCGCCTCGTCCGATTCCAGGTCCCCGCCAAAGGGGGATTCCGAGGCAGGGCCCGGAGCTGCCTCGGTTGCGGGGCCCGGGGCTTTTTGCTTCTCCGCCTCCATGGCATTGGAGCCCTCACTGATGGAGGAGTGGACTTCCACGTCGTCGTTCGGGTCGGTGGGCTCAGGAACATGCGCTGCCTCTGTGGGTTTTGTTGTCCCCGCCAGATCCTCCATGGCGTTTTCTGCTGCCTTGCCGATGCTGTCGCCGATACCCATGTGACTGCTCCTTCCGACCTCGCGTGCCGGGCACCCCAGCGGATGCCCGGAGCATTACCCTTCCAGAATTATCAGCATGCTTACAATTAGTCCAGAGCCGGGGCAAGGAACCGCGGCCGGGCAGGAAGGACGCAAGCACCATGAGCAGCTACCATCCCGAAAATGATCCGGCGAACCCGGACCAGCCGGGCAAGACCCCGCCCGCCGACGCCGGGGAAGGCGCTGGCCAGCCCGCTGCCGGCCAGCCGGGCGACGCCGGGCAAGGTGCGAAAGACTCTGCCGGCTCGTCGAATCCGGATCCCGCCGAAGGCAACATCACGGGGCTGGAACCGGGCGGTGGAGTGCCTCCGGGCGAGACGCCGCCTGCGGAAGACCAGATGAGCGGCGACCAGGGCCACAGCGAATAGCACCCTTGGGCGGGCGGTCCTTCGGATGTTGTCCGGAGGGCCCCGGCCCCGCCGCCGGCCGGGTCAGTGCTGTTCGCTGGCGACCTGAGACTCCCCGGCCTGCTCCCGTACGGCAAGGTGGCGGTTGAGCCCGTCCACGTCCAGGCGGCCGTTCCAGCCGGCCCAGTCCTTGGGCCGGACAGAGGGCCGGCCCAGCAGGTAGCCCTGCCCGGCGCTGATTCCGAGTTCGGTCAGGACCTTGAGTTCGCCTACAGTCTCGACGCCCTCAGCCACCAGCGTGGTGCCGATCTGTTCCGCGAAATCCACCAGGCAGGCGGCCAGGGCGCGCTGGATGCCGTCCTTGTCCACATCGCCGATCACATTCCGGCCCATCTTCAGGAAGTCCGGCCGCAGGTGCACCATCCGGCTCAGCGCTCCCGCCCCGGAGTGGGTGTCGTCCACAGCGATCCTCAGTCCCCTGTCCCGCAGCGGATTGATGGCGGAAATGAACTGCGGGTACTCCTCATCCTTGACGGTCTCCGTCATTTCGAGCACCACGCGGTTGATGGGGAGATCAATGTGATCGAACAATTCAGGCAGCCGGGGGTCCAGGCAGGAGGCGGGCGAAATGTTGAGGGACACGAACAGGTTTCCGGGAAGCGACTTCGCCGCAGCGGCGGCAGATCCCAGGGCGGCAAATTCCAGGTTCGCGCCCAAACCGACGGCGGCGGCCTCGGCAAACCACAGTTCCGCGGCAGCTCCGTCATCGCTGACGAAGCGGGACAATGCCTCGACTCCCACCACGCTCTTTTCCTCCAGCCCGTAGATTGGCTGGAAGGCGGTCATCAGCATCTGGTTTTCGAGCAGCGCGCTGATGCGCGACATGCTGCGGATCGCGTCGATTTGCTCCGCCACTTTCGGCGGGACTGCGGGGGTAAGCCGCATTTCCCGGGCGCTCTCCAGCGTTTCCACGGTATTGGCGTCACTGCGCCGCGTATCCAGGAGATACTCGAGCAGCGCCCGTTCCGGCACTCCCGGATTCTCATCCAGGCTGTTGCTCAGCCGCTGCCGGACAGCCGCTCCGGACGGATCCGTATCCGCCAGTACAGCGGCAATAATTCCCCATGCCTGTATTCGAACCGACATTAGCTACGCCCCCAGTTGACGAAGTAATGACCCATTGGCCCCGATGTTGTTCAATTTCCAAACGCCTTTTAATTCCGGTGTCCATGCTGAAACCTGATTTTCGCGGCGACGAAAACCAGACACCGCACGATGATCGTATATCGCGGGAAACAAAAGCGCAGTACTTTACCCTTGCCGGGCTGCGCTTTCCGCCTGGCCCGCCAACAATTCCGGAATTTGTTCAGGCGGGACCGGCCTGCTGAAGAAATAGCCCTGTGCGCTGAGGCAGCCCAGTCCGCGCAGCAGCTCGGCCTGCTCTGCGGTTTCCACGCCTTCCCACACGGCTTCCAGCCCGCAGGCCCGGATGAGCTGCAGGACCGCTGCCACCAGTGCCGGCTGCGTGGGGTCGGTGCCCAGCCCGGTGATGAGCGACCGGTCCACCTTGACCCGGTCTACGGGCAGCCGGCGCAGATAACTGATGGACGAGTAACCGGTGCCGAAGTCATCGATCTCGATTCCCACGCCCAGGCCCCGCAAACCGCCCAGCGAGTAGCGGTCCAGCTCGTTCCCTCTGACGATTGCCACTTCCGTGAGCTCCAGGACCACCTGTTCCGGCCTGACGCCGGTTTCCTTCAGGACGTTCCTGACGTCCTCGATGAACTGCAGGCTCTGCAGGTCTGTGGCCGAGATATTGATCCGGACGGAGAACCGGCTGTCCACCAGCGACGCGTTGATCCAGTCGCGCAGCTGGTGCACCGCGGCCCGGAGCACCCACAGCCCCAGCTCGGAGATCAGGCCGGCCTCTTCGGCGAGGGGAATGAACTCATCGGGCATGATGAAGCCGCGGGTCGGGTGGTTCCAGCGGACCAGGGCCTCCACGCCTTCGATCCATCCCGTGGCGAGCTCCACCACGGGCTGGTAGTGGAGCGTGAGGCCTCCGTCCTTGAGGGTGGCACGCAGGTCCTCCACCAGCTGGCTGCGGAGCCTGCGGACCAGCAGGAGCCCGGGTTCGAAGCGGTGCAGCCGGTTTTGGCCTTCGGCCTTCGAGGCGTACATGGCGACGTCGGCTTCCATCAGCATGTCCTCGGGGGTCTTGCCGGCGCCGCCGGCGCTGAGCCCGATGCTCGCGCCGCAGCGCACGCTGCGGCCCGAGAGCTCCACCGGCTGGCCCAGGGCCGCCAGGATGCGGTGCCCCACGATGCCTGCCTGGTCCGGGGACGCCGCAGGCAGCACGATGGCGAACTCGTCACCACCCAGGCGGGCAACGACGTCGGACTCGCGGACGGCGCTGCGGATCCTTTCGCCCACGCTCACCAGGACATGGTCGCCGGCGGTGTGGCCCAGGCTGTCGTTGATGGATTTGAAGGCGTCCAGGTCCATCAGCAGGAGGGCCGGGCCCTCCCCGGCAGGGGTCGCGGCGTCCGGCTCCAGCGCATCCTTGAGTGCGTCGATCAGGGCGGAGCGGTTTGCCAGGCCCGTGAGCGGGTCCTGCATGGCCATCTTCTGCATTTCCAGGTGGGCTTCATGCAGGAGCTGGGTCCGCACCTGCACGCGCTGCTCAAGCTCCTCGTAAATGATCTGCAGGTCCTCGGCCAGCAGGTTGGTGCCCATGATGATCGCGTCGAGCTCGTCGCGCGCGGGGGACACCTCGATCCGGGAAGTGAGGTCGCCGGACGCCAGCCGCACAATGCCTTCCAGGAGCTGGGAGAGCCGCGGGTCGTTATCCGCAAACATCGTGTTCCTGCATTGTGCTCAGTTTTCCTGGCTGCGGGTATCAAGGGGCAGGCTGACGGTGACCGTGGTGCCGCTGCCCAGGGTGGAGGACACGTCGATCCGGCCGCCGTGGCGGGACACGATGTCCTTGGTGATCGCCAGCCCCAGGCCGGTTCCGGGAATGGCACCGGTCATGGCGTTGGAGGCGCGGTAGAAACGGGTGAAGACGTGGTCGATCTCGTCGCTCGAAATGCCGATGCCGGTGTCCGCGACGCTGACGGTGGCCCAGCGGGAGCCGTCCGAGGCCGCGTGCGACTCGCTGCCCACCTCGATCCGACCACCGCTCGGGGTGAACTTGATGGCGTTGGAGACCAGATTCGTGAAGACCTGTTGCAGCTGCACCTCATCGGCGAGGATCTCCGGGTCCTCCGGAACCGGGTCCACGGCGATGGTGACGTTTTGCTGCGTGGCCAGGGGCCTGAGTGCTGCCGCGACCAGGTCCAGGGTTTGTCCCAGCCGCACAGGGGTGAGGTGCATCAGGCTGTCATCAAGGCCATTGCGGGAGACGCTCAGCATGTCCTCGATCAGTATCCGGAGCCGTTCCGTGTTGCGGACCACGATGTCCAGCATCTGGTGGACCTCGGGGGAGACAGGCTGCTCGGTGCTCTCCTGGATCATGTCCAGGTACGCCATGATGGACGTCAGCGGCGTCCGCAGCTCATGGTTCACCGTGGCCAGGAAATCGGTTTTGGCCTTGTCGAGCTGCTGCAGCTGCTTCACCACCTGCTGCTGGCTGCTGATCAGGTGGCTCTGGATGAGTCCGTGCGCCGCATTGCCGGCCACGTGCTGCATGAGCCCGAGTTCGGTACCGGACCATGTCCGCGGTCCGTCAAGCATCGCAATCCAGATGATGCCCAGCGATGAACTTCCCTCGCCCATGGGCACCGCCAGCGAGGAGACCGCGTTGGCGATTCCCGGTGCAGGGGCATCACCCGCCGCCGGCTCCTCCGTCCCGGCGGTGGACATTGTCTCGGCACCGGCCCACAGCCGGTCCGCCGTCTGCCGCGAGTACTGTTCATCCGGAAGCGCCTGTTCGGGGAGGGGTTCCAGCCCCGGCCTGCTCCAGGAAGCATTGATGCGGGGCACCCGGCTGTCCTCGAACGTGGCCAGCCAGACATGGTCAGCCTTGAACGTCCGGCCGAAGCCGGCCACCACGTGGCGGGCTATTTCCTCCGGATCGTTTGTTGCCCGAACAGCGGCGGATACCTCCCGGAGCTGTTCCCGGAGGGTTTCGGTTTCCTGCCGCGCGGCCTTGCGGCGGGCCACCTGGTCGATCAGGGCGGTGGCGCGGTGGACCAGCTCCCTGGGAGGCGGCGGTTTGGCGATGCAGTCGTGGACGCCGGAGGGCATCATGGCTGCGAGTTCCGCCGGATTGTCCAGGTCCACCACCACCAGGACCGGCGCGGCCGTCTCCACGGCGGAGAGCGAAGCATCGACGACCACCACGGAGGGCTGGCGGGAATCCACTGAGGCGGCGAGTTCGTCAGCGTTCCCCGCACACAGGACGCTGTAGCCGGCGTCCCGCAACGTCCTGGCGTACGATTCCAGCCGCCCGCCGTCGGGATCTGCCACGACGGCGGTGCGTGGCGCGCGCAGGTCACTCGGCGATTCAGCCGCCACAGTGCCCCCTTCCCTCCCAGTTGAGTACATTGTATGGCGACGCCGGGCGGGCGGCTCGGAGAACGGGGCAGGTTAAGCGGGCGATGGGCTTGCCCCACCCCTGCACGGCGGGGGAAGTGCCGGAATTGCGGACGTGCAGGCTGCAACAATCCGGCAGGTCGCGTCCGAAAGAGGCAGGGCACCTATATTTGTTCCGTGTCCTCCCCAGCAAAATCCCCTGCCGCAAAGTCCGTGCGTTCCGCCCTCCAGAAGTACCTGATGCTCCCCAAGCTCCTCAGGCTGTCCCGCTCTGCCCCCAAGGACCGGCCGGTTGCATGGGACACGTACTGGGCGGGCATCCGGGGGAGGGGGGCCGGCACCGAAATTCTTTGGGATCCGGGTACCGACGATGAATTCCTCGGATACAGGGACGTCCTGCTCCGATACCTGGACCGGGAACTTCCCGTCATTGACGTGGGCTGCGGGCATGGCCGTTTCACCAGGGCATTGGCTGGCGTCTTCACCGAGGCTGTGGGCGTGGACGTATCCGGCCACGCCGTAGCCCATGCCGATGGGCACAACCGGGCCGACGGCGTGGCAGCCAGGGTCCGTTACCAGGCCCTGGACATGACCGGGGCCGGCGCGGCCGGCGCACTGGCTGTCCAGGGCGACGCGAACGTCTTCATCCGCGGCGTCCTGCACGTCCTGGACGCGGCGGACCAGTCGGCGATGGTCGACAACCTGCGGCTGCTGGCCGGCAGCCGCGGCACGGTGTTCCTGGCGGAGACCAATTTCCAGGGCAACCCGGTGCAGTACGTCTCCCATCTCGGCGCTACAACCCGCAACATCCCGGCTCCGCTGGAACGGGCCATCCGCGGACTGCCCATGCCCGGCCACTTCGGCCCGGAGGAGCGCTCGCGGGCCTTTCCGCCGGAGGCCTGGGAACTCCTGGCGGATGGTGAGGTGGCCATCGAAACGAACCCGATGACCGGGGTGGACGGACAAAGCCGGGTCCCGGGCTATTTCGCGGTGCTGCGGCCACGGGGTTAGCCGGTGCCGACTTCCGGCGGCCGTTGGTGATCCCGGATGGTGATCCCCACAGTTGTTCCACAACAGAGATCCAAAGCCCTTGACACAAGGGAGGGTCGGGAGGCTACATGGTAAGTAGTCTTACTAGTTATAGCTTCCGGGGGAAAGGCTGGCTACCGTGGCACAGGTCAAGGGCAACAAGGGCAAGGGCAACAGTATCGGCGGCGCCGGATGGTGCCGGAACGGGGACGGCCCGGGTGCCGGCCCCAGCGACGGCAGGGCCCGCAGCGGTCCGCTCTTCCGCCCGAAAAACGCCGGCCGCGACGACGCCTAAGCCACCTCACTCCCGCCGCGTACAGCCCGGCACCGGCTTTCCGCGCCGGCGCCGTTCCGCCAACGGCGGCCCCAGAACCTACAGGAACCACGATGCGCAAATTCATTCCCTCCGGCGGCCTTCGGGGGATGCTGCTGCCGCCAACCTACGGCCAGCACGTCACCCACCGCACGGAGTTCACCATCCTTTCGGTCGAGGTCTGGGCCACCGGGCTGGTGGTCAACATCCAGTTGGCCTCCGCCGACGGTCCCGAGCCGCACCTAATCCTGCAGGACCACTTCGGTACCGAGTACTCCTTCCGGGACTCGGCCACGGTGGAGTCCCGGAACCTGCAGACCTTCACCCCTTCCGTGCCCCCGGGAACCAGGAGCTTGACCATCCGGTCCGCCGATGATCCGGAGGGCCGCCCGGTGGTGACGTTCGCAGTCCCGCTGATGGCCGTACCGGAAGAGTCGGACTCGCCGCAGAACGGCCAGTACCCGCCGTCGCCGGAGCTCCGCCGCCCGGCCTGACCCGCTGGGATTATCTCCTGCTGGAGGCTTCGTCCACCGAGTGCCCACCACTGAATGTGCCACCACTGAATGCTCCACGCTTTCGGTGCGTGGCCGACTGAAAGGCTGCCGCCATGCATGACACCGCAGGATTCACTCCACGTACCGCCATCGTGACCGGATCGGACTCCGGAATAGGCAAGGCTGCCGCCGTCGCCCTTGCCCGCGCAGGAATGGATGTCGGCGTCACCTGGCACTCGGACAAGGCCGGCGCCGAGGACACTGCGGAGGAGATCCGCCGTTTGGGCCGCAAGGCCGTGGTGCGGCAGCTGGATACGACTGACCTGCGTGCCGCAGCGGCCGTCGTCGACGAACTGGCGGACGGGCTGGGCGGAGTGGACGTGTTCGTCAACAACGCCGGAACCGGCGATGGGACTAGGTTCCTGGACCTCGACGTCGACACCTGGATGCGCACCCTGGACACCAACCTCAACGGCGCGTTTGTGTGCCTCCAGGCCGCTGCCCGCCGGATGGTGAAGGCAGGCAGGGGCGGGCGCCTCATTGCCGTCACCAGCGTGCATGAATTCCAGCCGAGAGTAGGTGCGTCCGCCTATGACGCGTCCAAGCACGGCCTCGGCGGACTCATGAAGACGCTGGCCCTTGAGCTTGCCGAGCATGGCATCACCGCCAACAGTGTGGCTCCGGGGAGATCGCCACGCCGATGACCGGACAGGAAGATGAGGACCCCACCACCAAGGACAGGCCTGGCGTCCCCTTGGGCAGGCCCGGTGATGCGCGGGAAGTTGCTGCCGTTATTGCCTTCCTTGCCTCGCCCGCTTCCAGCTACGTCAACGGCGCCTCCTGGGCGGTGGACGGCGGAATGCTGCAGATGGGGCCGCAGGCCGGATCCCACATCACCAGCCAGGAGTGGCGCCAAGGGTAGGCCGGGAGGCCGCGATACGGCGGGCAGGCTGTCCGGATGACGGATTCGGCAAGCGCTTTCCCGGCGACTGCTGGCATGATGGAGCGCATGCGCATTCTTATTGCTCCGGACAAGTTCAAGGGTTCCCTGACGGCGGCTGAAGCCGCTGCTGCCATCGCGGAAGGCGCGCTGCGCGTATACCCGGAGGCCGTTGCCACCCAGTTCCCCATCGCTGACGGCGGCGAGGGAACACTGGAGGCGGCAGTGGCCGCCGGCTTCGAGGAACGGCTCAATGCCGTGGTCGGTCCCATCCTGGCCCCCCTCGGAGCCGCCTGGGCCATCAACAAGGCCGACGACGGCAAGGTCACCGCCGTCATCGAAACGGCCCAGGCCTCCGGCCTTGCGGACATGGAACCCACCCCGGCCAACGCGCTCCGGGCCCACAGTTACGGCTGTGGACAGCTCATTGCGGCGGCCCTGGACGCCGGAGCCACCGAAATAGTGCTGGGCCTGGGCGGATCGGCCATGACGGACGGCGGCAGCGGCGCCCTGCGCGCACTGGGCCTCAAGCCGCTCGACTCGGCCGGAAACGTGGTGCCCCTGGGGGGCGGGTCACTTGCCGACGTCGCGGCACTGGACACCAGCGGGCTGGACCCCCGGCTCGCTGCCACCACCTTCAGGATCGCCGTGGATGTCAGGAATCCGCTCTTTGGAACGTCCGGCGCCGCGCACGTTTTCTCGCCGCAGAAGGGCGCGGACGCGGACACCGTGGAACTGCTCGACGCCGGCCTCCGCAACTGGGCATCCATCCTCCGTGAGGCCACCGGCCGGGACGTGAACGTCCCTGGCGCCGGCGCCGCCGGCGGCTTCCCGGCGTCGTTCCTTGCCTTCACCGGCGCAACGCTGGAAGGCGGCTTCGCCTTGGTGGCGGGACTTACCGGCCTGGCCGGGCAGTTGGGCGACGCGGACCTGGTGATCACCGGGGAAGGGTCCATGGACTCGCAGTCCCTGACCGGAAAAGCGCCCATCGCGCTGGCGGACGCGGCACGGGAGCGCGGAATTCCCGTGATCGTGGTGGCCGGCCGCATCCTGGTGACGCCCGAGGAGCTTGCTGAACATGGCGTGGTGGCCGCCGCGCAACTGCTGGACGTGGCTCCGAGCCCCCAGGACGCCGTCGCACACGCGGCCAAGTATCTGGCGTGGGCAACAAGCCAGGTCCTTGAAGGCGCTTAGGGGCACAGGCAGGCCCTTTATCGCGCAGGCTACTCCCCGTGCGGGCCGGGCGATCCCTGCCCTGCGGCGGCGCGCCTGTTGAGGTGGATAGGGACGTAGACCAGCAGGACCACCATCACTGCCATCAGCGCTCCGCCGGCAGTGAGGCCGGCCGTACGTCCCGCGGTCACGTCGAAAACCAGTGCCGCGGTACCGGCGCTCAACAGCGCGATTCCGGCGAGGGTGATTTTTGCGATGGTGTCCCCGCTGGCTACCAGTGTTTCCTTGAGCCGCTTCCGGAAGAGCCGCCGGTGCACGCTCACCGGCAGGAGGATGAGCGCGGTGGTGAGAGCCGCAATCACCACGTTGGTGAGGTAGAGGCCAACCTGGAAATCGTCAAGGGTCTCAAAGCGTTCCTGGAAGGGGAGCGTCAGCAGGAAGCCGGCCAGGATCTGGACGCCCATCTGCAGCACCCGCATCTCCTGCAGCAGTTCGGCCCAGTTGCGGTCCAGCTGCTCCTCACGGGTTTCGTTCCTGCCTGTCCTGCCCGTGTAATCCTCCACCTCGGACATTGCCCTTCCTCCCTCCACCTGTCTGCTCCCTTTCGGCTCTTCCGGCGCCGGGAAACACGGCAGGCGTTGCACCGCGACCTACATTTGATAAGTTTACTGATTATTCGCTCCGATCGGTGGACTTTGTTCCTCCGGCCGGGATAGCTTCGAAGAGCAGGTGCACGGCGGAGCTCTTCGAAAACCGACACAGTGAGCAGGCGGACTATGAGCGACACAGACAAGCAGAGGGACCAGCCAAAGGATCCCCGGGGCGGCTATCACTCCGGACCGTTCCCGGAGCAGGAGCAGAAGCAGCCCGGGCTCACGGCGCCGATGGACCCGAAGCCCGACCACGGGGAACTGAGCTACGAAGGGCACGGCAAACTCCAGGGCAAGGCCGCACTCATCACGGGCGGCGATTCCGGAATCGGCAAGGCCGCCGCCATCGCCTTCGCGCGTGAGGGCGCCGACGTCGCCATCTCCTACCTTCCGGAAGAGGAAGAGGACGCGCAGGACACCGCGGATTGGATCCGCAAGGCCGGCCAGCGCGTCCTGCTGTTTGCGGGAGACGGCCGGGAAGAGGGCTTCAGCACGCGCATCGTTGAGGAAACCGCGTCCGGATTCGGCCGGCTGGACGTGGTGGTCCTGAATGCCGCGTACCAGAAGAACCGCGAAAGCCTGGAGTCGCTGCCCACCGAGGAATTCGACCGGGTCTTCAAAACCAACCTCTACTCGCTGCTGTGGACGGCACGGGCCGCGGTACCCCATTTGAAGCCGGGCGCGTCCATCATCACCACCGCATCGATCCAGGCTTTCAACCCGTCCCCGGCGCTGATCGACTACGCCATGACCAAGGCCGCCCAGGTGGCGTTCACCAAAGCACTGGCGCAGGAACTCGGGCCCAAGGGCATCAGGGTCAACGCTGTGGCCCCCGGGCCCATCTGGACCCCGCTGATCCCCGCAACGGAATGGCCGGACAAACTCCCAACGTTCGGCCAGGACACGCCCCTGGAACGGGCCGGCCAGCCGGCCGAGCTCGCGGCCGCCTATGTGCTGCTGGCCTCAGAGGACGGTTCGTACATTTCCGGGGCGGTGCTGCCGGTAACCGGCGGCAAGGGCCTCTAGGGCTGCACCCACGCCAGCAGAACACCTTCATCCGAACCCACAACAGGAGGAAACCATGACGCAGGAAAACCAGCACGCCCAGCCCGAATCGGACCCGGGCGGCTACGGCACTCCCACCGCTGAGCAGGAGATGGGCGGATCCCAGGCACCAGTGGATGGTTCCGGACCGGGCACGGGCAGCGCCGACACCAACGCGCCGCAGTCCGATCCGGAGGCGGATCCGGTGCCCCGCGACGTCGACCTTCCCTCCAGCGCCGCCGAGATTGATGAGTCCAACGACGACTCGCAGGGTTCGGCCCCGGTCTCGTCCGAGTCCGGACAGGAAGCCGCCGGCCTTCCGGACGGCAGCGGCAACGACCTGCCCGAGGAGAAGTCACCGAACGACGACGGCGGCGAGAGCTTCGACGCCGGGTAACGGCCTGGGTGCCGCTCCATTGGGGCGGTGACCGCCTTCCCTTGGAGGCCTCCGCCCCGTGGTTCCCTGCGAACCCCGGGCGGGGGCCTTCGGCATGTCCGGTGGGCGTTGTCCACGGCGTCGTGTCTGCGGGGTGAACCCTGCAGGCTGACGCGCACTGCCCCTCCCTTGAAACGCGCGGGGGACGTATTCTTAGAAAGAGGTTTTGCAGTAGGCCGGAGCGCTTCAACCAAGGCGTAAATCATGGCGGCTGAACCCGCAGCGCAGCTCGGCTGGGGACCCCTTCCAGTACCCCCGGAACAGGTCTTCGACAGCAAGGACGTCGAAACGTACCTCTGGGAAGTCACCCGTGACTTCATGGCTGACATCAAGGGCGAGCAGCGCGGCATCAGCTGGGCGGCCACACTCTTCCGCCTGGGACAGGCACGCACTGTCGCCGCCAGCACCGAGAAAGCACTCGAAGCAAACCAGGAACAGTGCTCCTTCGCTGACGGGCCGGCCCTGGAAGCCCTCCGAACCGGCGAATTCGTGCTGCTGTCCGACGTCAGCCGGGACCGGCGCTGGCCCGGGTACGCCAGCGCGGCCGCCGGCCACGGGGTCCAGTCACTCCTGTCCATGCCCATCGCCTCCGAGGGCGGGACGAGCGCCGCCATCAACCTCTACGCCGCGCTCCCGCACGCCTTCAGCAGCGACGACCTGCTCCGGAGCCGCAGCTACGCGCACCAGGTGGCCCGGGCCCTGCGTGTTGTGGTGCGGACGGCCGAACGCGCCGAGGCCAAAGCAGGCATCGCCGTCGTGCAAAGCTCCCTTGTCCTGGTGGACCTGGCGGTGCGCAGTCTCATGGACGAGTACGGCCTCAGCCGCGAGGGGGCACTGCGGTTCCTGCAGACACAGGCGCTGCACCACGAACTCGACCTGCGCGATGCCGCGCTGAACGTTGTTGCGCCGGGTCCCGGGAGGGAGCACCCCGGGCCCGGGGAGCCCGGCAGGGAGCCTGCCGGGCTCAGGCAGGGAACGCCCGACGGCGTCGCGGACTTCCGCCTGCTGCCCCCAGCCGAGCTGGAGCAGGAGGAACAGCCCCGCCGGCGTAAAGCCGGGCGGGGCAAGGGCCCATCGCACACCGCGGAAGGGAGGACGGCATGACAACGCCGAAGCAGGAACGGTCACCCGGCCGGCCAGTTGGCCTGGATTTGGCACGCCCGGCGGAACGGGCTCCCGGATTAGGAGAGCACCCCTGGCACCGCTATGTGGCCCTCGGCGACTCCTTCACTGAGGGGGTGGGGGACCCCGAGCCCAAGAACCAGGGCGGGCTGCGGGGCTGGGCTGACCGGGTCGCCGAGGAGCTCAGCGCGGGACAGCCTGATTTTGCCTACGCCAACCTCGCGATCCGGGGCCTGCGGCTGCAGCAGATCCTGGATCAGCAGGTGGGCCCGGCGCTGGCCGCACAGCCTGACCTGGTGACGCTGTCCGCCGGCGGCAACGACATCGTGTTCCGCCGCAGCGATCCGGACAAGCTGGCCGAGAAAATTGACGCCGGCGTGGAGCAGCTCACCCGCTCCGGGGCCACCGTTGTCCTCTTCGCCGGCCCCGACTGGGGCGCAACCCCGGTCTTCGGCCAAATACGCGGCAAGGTGGCAATCCTCAACGAAAACCTCCACGTCGTGGCGGCCCGGCACAACGCTGTGATGGTTGACCTGTGGTGCCTGCGCGACCTCACCAGGCCCGGCATGTGGGACCCCGACCGCCTGCACTTCTCGCCGCTGGGCCACCACACCATCGCCTTGGGAGTGCTGCAGGCCCTGGCCATTCCCCACAGCCTTGAACCATTGCAGCCCAAGGCGCTTCCGCCGCGCAACTGGAAGGAAGCCCGGACGGAAGACTTGGTGTGGGCCCGGGAATACCTCGTACCCTGGGCGATCCGCCAGGTCAGGCACCCCGCGGAGGCTCCGCTGGTTCCCAAACGTCCCCGTCCCGGCCCCGTCTTCGGGCACGGGCATCTCCCGGCAGTCCATCCGGTAGGCCTGCCCGGGGAGCCCTTGTCCCTGAAGGAGGCCTAGCGCTTTTTCGGGGCGCGCCTGGCGACAGCGTTCCCCGCTGCCCTGGCCTGGGGAGGCAGCCCCGCCTGCTCGGTTTCGGGCTCGGCTGCGGTGCCCCGGGCCTTCGCGATGGCCTTCATGCCGTGGTAGATCACCAGGGCCGCGGCTGATCCCAGTGCGATCCCGGTGAACGTCAGGTCACCGATGGTCCAGGTGTAGTCCGCGATGCCGATGATGAGGGCCACGGCGGCGGTGGTCAGGTTCACCGGGTTCGAGAAGTTCACCTTGTTCTGAACCCAGATCTTCACGCCGAGGATACCGATCATGCCGTACAGCATGGTGGCCGCGCCGCCCAGCACTCCGGCCGGGACGGTGGCGATGAGCTCGCCGAACTTGGGGGAGAAGCTCAGGACGATGGCGAAGACGCCTGCCACCCAGTAGGCCGCCGTCGAATAGACCTTGGTGGCCGCCATGACGCCGATGTTTTCGGCGTAGGTGGTGGTGCCGGAGCCGCCGCCGAAGCCGGCCAGGACGGTGGCGGCGCCGTCCGCCATCAGCGCCCGCCCGGACACGCCGTCGAGGTTCTGGCCGGTCATGGCGGCTACGGACTTTACGTGGCCGATGTTCTCCGCCACCAGGACCAGCACCACGGGCACGAACAAGCCAAGGACGCCCACATGGAACTCGGGAGTCTGGAACTGTGGCAGGCCCACCCAGGCCGCGGCCTCCATCTTTTCGTAGCTCACCTCGCCGCGCAGCATCGCCACAAGGTAGCCCACCACCACGCCCACCAGGATGCTGAGGCGGCCCAGGATCCCCCGGAACAGCACGCTGACCAGGATGATGGTGGCCAGCGTGACCACGGCGGTGACGGGGGCGGCGTCGAAATTCTGCTTGGCTGCCGGTGCGAGGTTCAGCCCGATCAGCGCCACGATGGCGCCGGTGACGATGGGCGGCATCAGCCGGTTGATCCAGCCAGCGCCGAACTTCTGGACGATGGCACCCACCAGGGCCAGGGCCGCGCCGGCCAAGACCACGCCGCCCAGGGCTCCCGGCACGCCGAACTGCTGCTGGGACGCCATGATGGGCGCGATGAACGCGAAACTTGAGCCGAGGTAGCTGGGAACCCGGCCCTTGGTGATCACCAGGAAGAGCAGCGTTCCGATGCCGGAGAAGAACAGCGTGGTGGCAGGCGGCATTCCGGTGATGATGGGCACCAGGAACGTGGCGCCGAACATGGCCACCACATGCTGCATACCCACGCCGATGGTCAGTGGCCAGGCCAGGCGCTCATCGGGGGCTACCACGTGCCCCGGCTTGATGGACTTGCCTGTGCCGTGCAGCTTCCATTTGATTCCGAGCATGCTCATGGGCGGAGGCCTTTCGGGGGCTTTCGGGGGGATGCCGCGGAGGGCGGAGATTAACTGGGACAAGGATACCGCCCGCGCCCCGCCCACGGACTGTTGTGTCCGATGTCACGGGCCGTCACGGGAAGAGGACACTGCTGGTTGAAGTTGCAACCATGGAAAGCAACGACGCCGGCCCCGACGCAAACGGGGAGGCACAGCGAAAGGTACGCCAATGACCATTGCCCATGAAGAAGCGGTTATCGATCCGGCCGCCGTCGACGCTATTTTCGCGCAGGCCCGCACCGCCAACTCGTTCACGGGCGAGGTGACCGACGAGCAGGCGCAGGCCATCTACGAGCTCACCAAGTTCGGCCCCACGGCTTTCAACTCCCAGCCGTTGCGCGTCACCTATGTCCGCTCGGACGAAGCCCGCGCCAACCTGGTTGGCGCACTCATGGCAGGCAACCGCGCCAAGACCGCCTCCGCCCCGCTGGTGGCCATCCTCAGCTACGACACCAACTGGGCGGGCCAGTGGGACACCTTCCTCCCCGGCTACAACGCCCCCAAGGCCATGTACGACGCCAACCCGGAACTCGCCGCCGCCACGGGCAACAACAACGCGCACCTGCAGGCCGGCTACTTCATCCTGGCCGTCCGCTCCCTCGGGTTCTCCGCGGGCCCCATGACCGGAGCCGACTTCGGTGCCATCGATGAGGCGTTCTTCCCCGCGGGCGGCCAGAAGAGCTTCCTGGTGGTCAACATCGGCCAGCCCGCCGCAGACGCCTGGGGCGAGGCCAAGCCCAAATTCTCCTACGAGGACGTCGTCCGCACCGTCTAGGACGCTCTCTCACTTAATGCACCTTTTCGGCCATCGCTCTCTCATGCGCGAGAGAGCGTTGGCGGTTAAGCCGCATTAAATGAGAGAGCGTTTGACCGAGCAGGGTTAGTCGGGGGAGTGGCACACTGGGCGGATGCGGAACTTCGTCCTCGTGGCGTTTGTGGAGCCGGTCGCTGAAGGCCAGGTTTTCCCGCGGACGCAGTGGCCCCTGCACATGACCCTGTTGAGGTTCGACGTCGATGACGCCGTTGCCGAACAGGTTGCGGCGCTCGCCGGGCCACCTGCGGACAAGGCACTGGGCGCCGCGCTGACGGTGGGGGAGGACGCGGGATTCGGCCGGAACGGCTCCGTGCCCGTCAGCCTTGTCCAGCCGCAGCAGGACCTGCAGGCCCTGCACGAGCAGTTGGCCACGGCAGTCGAAAGCGCAGGTGGCAGGATCCTCACACCGGCCCACACCGGGTCCGGCTACCGGCCGCACATCTCCCACCTGCACGGCCGCCGCCTGCGCCCGGGCGACACCCTGGTGCTTGACCGGGTGGCGTTGGTGGACATGGCGCCGGACGGTGACCGCACCGTCCGGCGCATCCTGCAGCTCTGGAGCCTGCCGGAAACCGGGGCAGCTAGGCGATAACGCTGTCCACGAGGGCCTTGGCTTCCGCCTGGACCTGCTTGAGGTGCTCCTCGCCCTTGAAGGACTCGGCGTAGATCTTGTAGACGTCCTCGGTACCGGACGGGCGGGCGGCGAACCAGGCGTTCTCGGTGACCACCTTGAGCCCGCCAATCGACGCACCGTTGCCGGGCGCCTCGGTCAGCTTGGCCAGGATGGGTTCCCCGGCCAGGCTTGTGGCGGTGACGTCCGACGGCGACAGCTTGCCGAGTGCCGACTTCTGCTCCCGCGTGGCTGCTGCGTCAATGCGCGCGTAGACGGGGGCGCCGAACTGGTCCGTCAGGCCCTTGTAGAGCTGGGACGGGGACTTGCCGGTGACCGCCGTGATTTCCGAGGCGAGCAGGGCCAGCAGGATGCCGTCCTTGTCCGTGGTCCAGACGCTGCCGTCCAGCTTGTTGAAGGAAGCGCCGGCCGATTCCTCGCCGCCGAAGGCGCCCTCCCCGGAGAGCAGGCCCGGCACGAACCACTTGAAGCCGACCGGAACCTCCACGAGCTTCCGGCCCAGGCTCTGGGCTACCCGGTCGATGATGGAGGACGACACCAGGGTCTTTCCCACCACGGAGGCCGGGTTCCAGCCGCTGCGGTTGCGGTAGAGGTAATCGATGGCGACGGCGAGGTAGTGGTTGGGGTTCATCAGGCCGCCGTCTGGGGTGACGATGCCGTGCCGGTCCGCGTCGGCATCGTTGCCGGTGGCGACGTCGTATGCTGCGGTCCCGTCCGCACCGGCAGCCATCCGCTGGATCAGCGAGGCCATGGCGGCCGGGGAGGAGCAGTCCATCCGGATCTTCTCGTCCCAGTCCAGGGTCATGAAGGCCCATTGCGGATCCACGGTGGGGTTCACCACGGTGAGATCCAGGTGGTGGCGCTCGCCGATCTCGCCCCAGTAGTCCACGGATGCACCGCCCATGGGGTCGGCGCCGATGCGCACGCCGGCGTTGCGGATGGCATCCAGGTTAAGGACGGAGGGAAGGTCGTCCACGTAGCTGCTGAGGAAGTCGAACTTGCCGGTGCTGTCCGCTGCCTGGGCATCGGCCAGCGGAATCCGCTTCACCCCGCGCAGGCCGTTCTCCAGAAGCTCGTTGGCGCGGTTGGCGATCCAGCCGGTGGCATCGGAATCGGCGGGCCCGCCGTGCGGCGGGTTGTACTTGAAGCCGCCGTCTGCCGGCGGGTTGTGGCTCGGCGTGACAACGATGCCGTCTGCCTGCGGGGCGCCGGCGCCGGCGTTCCGGTTGTAGGTGAGGATTGCGTGGCTGAGCGCCGGTGTGGGGGTGTAGCCGTGGCGGGCGTCAACGAGGACCTGGACGCCGTTGGCGGCCAGGACCTCGAGTGCGGAGTTCTGCGCGGGCTCGCTGAGGGCGTGCGTGTCCTTGGCCAGGAACAGCGGCCCGGTGATGCCCTGCCCCGCCCGGTACTCCACGATGGCCTGGGTGATGGCAACGATGTGTTGCTCGTTGAATGACGCCTTCAGGCTGGAGCCGCGGTGCCCGGACGTGCCGAACGCCACGCGCTGGCCGGGATCACCCAGATCGGGCGTGATGTCGTAATACGCGTCAAGGAGCGCAGTGATGTCAACAAGGTCCTGGGGTTGGGCAACTGTGCCCGCGCGGCTAGCCATGCCACCAGCATGCCAGACAGGGACCTGAGTCAAAACGATCCGTCCGGAATGCGGCCACTGTGTCCGGCCTGTGACGGAAGATCGTCATCAAACGAGTAGTCACCCTGAGTACAGACCCCACCAAAGTACTTATATACCGGCCGCTGCACGCCCTGTTACTTTCGAAAAAGTCGGGGAATTCATCCGAGAGCAAGGCACGACGGCGGCCCCCCGCCGTCGTCCTTCCGGCAGGGAAGCAGGGGCGGCCATGGGGGCAGGAGACGGGAAAGCCGAGCAGTCCAGGCTGGCCGCCGAAAGGGTGGCCAGGCTTAAGCGCCGGCTGGACGAGGCCGAAGGCGCCACGAAGCCCTGGGACGCGGATGCTGTCAGCGAGAAGATGGTGGCGGAGAAGCTGGGCGAGCTGGTCCCGCGCGGCTGGTACGTGCTTCATGACGTGCACTGGCCCGGCCGGCCGAAAGCCAACCTGGACCACGTCCTCGTGGGGCCTGGCGGAGTGGTGGTGGTCGACTGCAAGAACTGGACCGGCGAGGTCCGGGTGTTGTCCGGGGTGCTCTGGCAGGGTCGGTACGCACGGACGCAGGCTGTGGAAGGTGCGCTGGCCCAATGCGCCGCGGTGTCGTCCGTGGTGTCGCCTCCGTACCGGCGGCTGGTCCGCCCCCTGATCTGTATGGCCGCCCAGCCGGACCTGTTTGGGGTGACAGCCTCGGACGTGGCGGTGGCCGGTACGCAGCGTGTGGTGGGTGCCATCGAGGCCCTGCCGCAGGTGCTGGACCAGCGGACCGTGGCGGGACTGTACGCGCAGCTCGGCCAGGACCTCACCCATGAACAGGAACCGGGCATCATGGCGTTCCGGCACGTCCGCCCGGGCACGGTGGTTCCGCCCGCGGCGCCACCCACGAATGCCGGAGTTCCCGCCGCCAGGTCGGGTTCGTCAGCGCGTCCGGTGGTCCGGGGCAACTCTTCGGCCGCCGGGGCCGGGGAAGGCCACCATCCAGCGGGTCACCGCGCGGCTCCAAAGGCCCGCCAGCACGGTACCGGCGGCGCCGGACGCTTGGCACTGCTGGCGGCGTTCGTCATCTTTGCGGTATACATATTGCCCTATTGGGGGCAATAGATCCGCCCCTGTGCGGGGGTAGGCTGGGATCAAGATTCCTAGGGGGAACCATGTCTGACCAGCCCAGCCAGCGGCCCGAATCCGGCCAGCCCGACTCCAGCACGCCGTCCGGCCTTGAACCGCCCCGGTTCCCGCCGCCCTACGGCAGCCAGTCGCCGTCCGCGCCGCCCTACGGACAGGGCAGCTACGGGCAGGGAGCGTACGGCGAACCCGGCCAGTATGGCGGTGCCTATGGCCAGTCGCCGAGCCCGTACAACCAGCAACCCTCCCCCTATGGCCAGCCAGCCGGCCCGTACGCCCAGCAGGGGTACTACGGCATGCAGGCGGAGCCGAAGACGCTGAGCATCGCCAGCATGGTGTGCGGCATCGCCTCGGTGATCATGGGCTGGCTCCTGCTCCCGCAGATTGCAGCAATCATCACCGGCCACATGGCGCTCAAACGCGAACCGGCCGGCAGGGGTATGTCCATTGCCGGGCTGGTCCTGGGCTACCTGTGCCTCCTGGGCTACGGCGCGTTCTGGCTGCTGGCCATCATCGGCCTTGCGATTGCCAGTTCCACCAGCGGTTCGACGTACACGTTCTAAACGGGCCTGACGCTAATCCACCTGAACGCTGTGCCGGCGGCCCGCGCCTGCGTACGTGCCGCCGTCGTGCATTCCACCCAGGCTCCTCACCCCATCACATGGGCGCCTGCGTTGGCGGGATGTTGTGGTTGAGGCGGAAGAGGTTGTGCGGATCGTAGCGGTCCTTGAGGGCCGCCAGGCGCCGGAACTTCTCTGGTCCGTACGCTGCGCGGGCGGCGTCCACGCCCCTCGGCCCCACCTCGGCGCCAAGGAAGTTGACGTACTCGCCGTGCTCCGCGAACGGCCGCATGAGCCCGTAGGCTTTCCGGGCGAACGCGGTCAGCCGCTCGTCCTCGGAGGGGTCCCGCCAGAAGCCGTAGACATTGAGCCAGTAGCGGGCAGAACGGTTGGGGAACGCCGTTGCATCCTCCGGTACCCGCCCGAACGCCCCCTCCATGTGGTGGATGTCAATGCCGGTACCCTCCCATGCCAGCTCGGAGGCGAAACTCAGCAGGACATCCACCGACTCCGCGTCCAGCCGCGAAAAGGAGACGTTCTTCCAGTAGCCGCGCGAACCCTTGGGAAACACGCTGTCCATGGCGCTCTGCCAGTCAAGCCAGGAGGTAGGGCCGACTTCCTCTTCGTCAGGAGGGGCGGCGGCCCGGAGCTGGTCAACCAGCGCAAGCCCTGCCTGCTGGTCCTCCGCCACCCACACGAACCCGATGATCATCCACGGGTCGCTGCCCATCCCGAACTCCGCCGGGAAGACCAGGAACGAGGTGATCGGGTTCATCCCGTCCGGCAGGTCCCGGGTCCAGGCGGCAAAAGCCAGGAGGGCGTTGCGCCAGTGTTCCGGGCGGTAGAACAGGTTCCCTCCCAGCGGCTGGGGCGGCAGGGGGCGGGCACGGAAGGTAAAGGAGGACGCCACCCCGAAGTTTCCGCCGCCGCCGCGCAGCCCCCAGAACAGCTCCGGATTCTCCTGCCCGCTGGCGTGCAGGTGCTCTCCCGAAGCGGTGACCACCTCCATGGATTCCAGGTTGTCGAGGGTCAGGCCGTTGGAGCGCGTCAGCCAGCCCACGCCGCCGCCGAGGGTGAGCCCCGCCACGCCTGTTCCGCTGATCACTCCCAGCGGGACGGCAAGGTTGTGCGCGGCAGTTGCGTGGTCGACGTCGGCAAGGGTGGCTCCGGGTTCCACAGTCACCAGCCTGCTCCCGGCATCCACCTGGACGTGCCTCAGCGGTCCCAGGTCCAGCACCAGCCCGCCGTCAACACTGCCGTGTCCGGCAATGTTGTGCCCGCCGCCACGGACGGCCAGCGCCAGGCCGCTTCGCCGGACGGCGTCCAGCACGGCGTCGATGTCGGCTATCGCCCCGGCGCGGACGACGGCGCGTGGCCGGAGATCGATCATGCCGTTCCATACCCGCCGGGCTTCTTCGTACAACGGATCATCAGGCTCGATCAGGGATCCCGACAGCCTGGCGCGCACCCCGTGCAGCGCCCGCTGTATTTCCAGTTCCCGGTTGGTGTCATGGACTGTGGACATCATCAGTGCTTCCGCTAAGGGTCTAAGCCCTGTGCAATATGAGGGGAAGTGAGAGGCGCCCGGGGGCACCTCGACGGAAGGAATGCCTGCGAACACCAGGGGGCAGGCTCATGCGATGTCCAGATCTTAGGATCGCCGAAAGGCCCGGTCAACAGCTTTTTGGCGGCCTGGCCCGTTGACCGCGCTGCCGCCTGCCAGGTCAATACAGTTAGCGGAGCAGCTCCGCGTCCGAGACCCGCTCGATGTGGGCCGGCATGGCCTCCGCCGCCCCCTCGGTGTCCCGGCGCCGGATGGCACCGGCGATGCGGAGGAGCTGCGGCTGCCGCTGCTCACCCTGGCTTCGCTTTTCAGGACTGGACCGGGCGGCGCCGCACTGCTTCCGGCGGCGCGCCGCTACTTCCGTTGCCGCAGCCGTGCGCGGTGGGCGTTCCTGCGGAGTTGGAGGATGCGGGCGCCACCTGCCATGGCAACCAGGACCCCTCCGGTCACGCTGGCAATAAACAGCGCCATGCCCAGCGGCACAAGGCCTTCCAGGCCGAAGTACCGCACTGCCACCTGGTCCTGGTTCTGGAGGATGAAGATGATCAACAGGATCAGGAGCACCAGGGCCGCTACGACGGCTGCCCACACCACCCCTGCCCGGGTCACCCCTGGCTGGTCCGCAGCGGACGGCGGCTGTGGTGCAGGCGTGCCGGTGCCGGCCGGCCGGTGCTCATCCGGACGGGTCAGTGCGGAGTCCGCAGTGGAGTCCACGGGGGAGGGCGTGCGGGCCGGTGCCGGGGGGACGCCGGCATGGTTCCCGGTTCCCGGTTCCGGCTGTCCTGCGGATGGGTAGTTTCCGGTACTCATGCTGGTTCCCTTCGTCGCGTGCGGATAATAAGCATGCTTATGGTTCAACCATAGTGGGAGGGTTTGCCGCAGCACAATGCGGGGCGCGCGCCGCTCCGGCCCGCCGCCAGCCTGGGAACAGCGGAAGGGCCTTCGGTGAAGACCCTTCCGTTGACCTTGGCGCGGCCTCAGACCCTCTCCTTGCTCCGTTCAGCTGAAGGGGTGCCCGGCGTCCGCGTCTTCCGCCAGCCCGGAAATGCCCAGAATGTGAATTCCTGCGCCTTGACCGGCTTCTCCGGAGTTTCCGCCGGGGTTTCGTGCTTTGCCTCGGTCTTGCTCTCGGCTTCTTTCCTGATGCCCCACCCGAAGTCCTTGCTGGATGAATAGCACATCACAGACCTCCTCACAGTGACTGCCCTTTAATCGTCCTCCTGATTCGCGGTGGAGTCGACACTTTTGCGCAAGGCCCTGGCCCGGCTTCCGGCGCTGGTGCCCTCCAGCGCGGTCACCCGCCGGCGGCGACGTCGTCGGCTTCCTGCGGGCGGTGGAACTCGCACGCTCCATGGTGCCGGAGCGGCAGGAGGCAGGTCCGTCCGGTGGGGAGATGGACCAGGGCGCAGCGGCCCTGCCCGGCCAGGTCCTCCCTGACAGTGGCGTTGCTGAGGTCCGGCCTGGCTCCGTCCGATAGAGGGCGCACCTCGCCGGCAGCCGTACTGGGATTTTCAGCTTTCATAAGGGAACTCCTCGTCGAGCAGTGGCTGGCGGAAGGGTGCCGCGGCCTGGCACGTCCACAAGTTTGCTCCCCACGGGTTACAGGCGCATTAAGCCGGCGTTAGGAGGAGGTCAATAGTGGCGCCGCGTGCAACATGGTCAGAACCCCAGCTGGCGCGCCACCTGCAGCAGGAGGGATTCTGATCCCGGAGGTCCCACAAGCTGTATTCCCATCGGCAGCCCCTGACCTGGGGCCCCGCCGGTCCAATGCACAGGGATCGTAATGGCCGGCAGTCCGCAGACGTTCACCATGGAGGACCAGGGCGCGTATTCGCATTGTTTGCGGTAATCGCCGTCAGCATCTCCCGGCCACTGCGCCGAGGGCCACCGGTCAGTGCCGTGCATGGCGCCGGTAAACCAGCCCACAGGGCGCGGTGCCTGGGCGAGTGACGGCATGAGCATCAGGTCCCACTGCGCGTACTGCGCCGCGGTGTCATGCTGGAACTGGCGCAGGAACGCCAGGGAC
This sequence comes from Pseudarthrobacter sp. NKDBFgelt, assembly GCF_046097905.1. NCBI lineage: Bacteria > Bacillati > Actinomycetota > Actinomycetes > Micrococcales > Micrococcaceae > Pseudarthrobacter > Pseudarthrobacter sp. NKDBFgelt. The sequence goes on from NZ_JBJURL010000021.1 coordinate 35,490, forward strand.
TCGGCGAGCTTGGCCGGGCTCCGCTGCTGGGCGCGGCGCCGGAAGGTGCGGGTGAGGGGCGCCAGCAGGGCTTCCCGGTGGGGGCTGATCCTGGCCGCGCCCACGGCTGCCGTCCATGCCGAGGTGAAGGCGTCCGGGTACCGGTTGTCGTACCGGATGGAAGCTTCGCTGAGGGCATGCCCGGCATGCTCCAGCAGGTCCCCGCCCACCCGGAGGGCATCCAGCGCCTCCTGCTCCGGGACGAACGGGAAGGTGCCGGACCACGGGCTGTCCAGGCTGATGCCGATCCGCAGCCGCGGGGGCTCCAGGCCCACCGCTGCAAGGTAGCCACCGTCCGGCCTGCCCGCCGCGTCAGGTGCCGCCAGGGCGTCCATCATGAGCGCCGCATCCACGGAGTCCCGGGCAATCGGACCGGCCACCACCAGACGCGCCGGATCACCAACGCTTTCACCGGCCGGAACCACGCCGCGGCCTGGTTTGAGCCCCAGCAGCCCGCAGGCGGCTGCGGGGATCCGGACCGAGCCGCCGCCGTCGGTGCCCGGGGCGAAAGGCAGCAGTCCCGCGGCCACGGCCGCAGCGCTGCCGCCGGAGGAGCCGCCTGAGCTCCTGCTCAGGGCATGGGGATTGCGCGACGGCGGCGCGATCCGGTTTTCGCTGTAGGCCGTCAGTCCGAATTCGGGAACCTGGGTCTTGCCCAGCGGGGTCACGCCCGCTTCCCTAAGCAGGGCAACCAATGGACCGTCCGCGGGCGCAGGCTTGTGGTCCAGGGCCGCGCTGCCGTGGGTGGTCACCACGCCTGCCACGTCGGTGAGGTCCTTGAACGCCAGGGGCATGCCGTGGAGCATAGGCAGTTCCCCGGAGGGGATGCTGGAACGCACTGAGTCGGCGGTGCGGGCGTCAGTCATCGCCTGTTCCGCCGTTACCGTAATGAAGGCGCCCAGCAGCGGGTTCTGCTGTTCGATCCGGGCGAGGAAATGCGCCGCGGCCTCCGCTGCTGACACGCGCCCCTCCCGCAGGAGGTCCCGAAGGGCGACGGCCGGCAGTTCGTGGAGTTCAGTCAAGGCCGCACGGATCCATGCCGGTGCAGTGCTCAGGGCAGTGCCGGGGCGGGAATCTTCGGCTTCCTGCGGTGGCCAGTGCGGGCTGCTCAGGGAACAACGGTTCCTCCTAGGGTCACTCAGAAGCTTAACGTGGACCTGGCCTGCCGCCAGGTGGAGGCGAAAGCACTAGGCTTTAATCCGACACCGATCCGCGAAGGCAGGACCCTCCATGAGCGATTTCGACAACGTCCCCGTCGGCGACATCCCCGATGACGCCGTCATCCTTGACGTCCGCGAGGACTATGAGTGGGTGGCGGGCCATGCAGATGGTGCCCGCCACATTCCCATGGACCAGCTCCCGGCGAGGCTGGATGAACTCGATCCGGACGAGGATGTCTACGTCATCTGCCGCACCGGCGGGCGCTCGTTCCGCGCTGCCCAGTGGCTCACTGGCCAGGGCTACACCGCCATCAACGTTTCCGGCGGGATGGACATGTGGCTGGAAGCCGGCAAACCGCTCGTCTCGGACAACGGCCTGAAGCCGATGGTGCTCTAGCAGGGACGCCTGGAGCCGGGCATGTCCCGGCTGCAGCTTCTGCCGCCGGCTCCCGTCGGCGCTTACCGATAAAGGAATGTGTATGTCCGCGTCCTCCTCCACCTATGCCTTCCTGGGGCCACAGGGTACCTTCACCGAGGCAGCCCTGCTGCAGGTGCCGGACGCTGCGCAGGCCGCCCGGGTCCCGGCGTCGAACGTCAACGCCGCACTGGACTGGGTGCGCGACGGATCAGTCCACGCCGCGATGGTCCCGATCGAAAACTCCGTTGAAGGAGGCGTCACCGCCACCCTCGACGCGATCGCCGGGGGTGGCGAGCTGCGGATCATCCGCGAAGTCCTGGTGCCCATCAGCTTCGTGCTGGTCGCAAGGCCCGGAGTCCGCCTGGCCGACGTGCGGCGGGTATCAACCCACGGCCATGCCTGGGCCCAGTGCCGCCTGTGGATGGATGCGAACATTCCGTCAGCCGAATACGTACCTGGCCCATCCACGGCTGCCTCGGCACTGGGGCTCCTTGGGGAAGACTGCCTTTACGACGCCGCCATCTGCGCTCCGCTGGTGGCCCGGGAGCAGCCCGGACTGTCGGTTCTGGCTGAGGATATCGGTGACAATCCGGACGCCGTGACCCGCTTTATCCTGGTCAGCCGGCCGGGTGTCCTGCCCCCACGCACAGGTGCGGACAAAACCACGCTGGTGGTCCCTCTCCCTGAAGACCGGCCCGGCGCCCTGATGGAAATCCTCGACCAGTTCGCCAGCCGCGGGGTGAACCTCAGCCGCATTGAGTCCCGGCCCACCGGACAGTACCTGGGAGACTACTTCTTCAGCATCGACGCCGACGGGCACGTGGGCGACGAACGGATGGCCGACGCCCTGGCCGGGATCCACCGCATCAGTCCCGCCACCCGCTTCCTGGGGTCATATCCCCGGGCCGACATGCAGGCAGCGCCGGTAGAGCCGCACACTGCTGACCAGGCCTTCCAGGCAGCACGGGCCTGGGTGGCTGGCATTCTCCCGCCCGCAGCTGAGCCCGCCGAAAGCGGTTCCCCCGCTTCGCCCAAAGCGTAGGTGAATGCCGTTCCAAGTACTTCCGCGGGTTGTGGACAATGCGTATGCTTACTTGATCCACACGGGGGATGGCCCCTAACGAAGGGAGCGCGTCATGACTGCCAGCGGCACCGAAAACGACGGCCAGGGGATGATCGTCAACCCCCGGCCCACTGCCGACAACCAGGACTGGGACGGGGACGACGCCGACCGTGCTGACCGCCTGCGGTTTGAAGAAGAGCAGGCCATGATCCGTGAGCAGTCCGAGGCCCACGCTGCGGCGAAGGCGGCCGAGGAGAAGAAGCGCAAAAGCGAGTAGCCTCTAATCCTGGCCCTTGACCCGGATCAGCAGGGACCGCGGCTCCACCTGGACGGTGAGCCTGGTGGCTTCACCGGCCGTGTCTCCGTCCAGCTGGATGGCCATCGGTTCGGGGCATTTGATGACCACCCTCCCGGACCGGTAGACGGTCATGACGGGCAGTTTCCCGCTGTGCTTGAACATGATCTTGACGTACATCAGCAGCCAGCCGATGGCGCTGCGGGGGCTCATGACCACCACGTCCAGCATGCCGTCGTCAATCATGGCCTGCGGAATGAAGTCGATGCCGCCCGGGATCAGGCCGCAGTTCGCGAACAAGACGCTGCGGATGTTCCGGACCTGCTCCGGGCTGCCGTCCAGGGAGATCGAAACCTTCTTCCGGCGTCCGGGCAAGTGCCGCATGCCTGCCTCGGTATATGCCAGCCAGCCCACCGCTTTTTTCAGGCCGTCGTTGGTGTCGGCGAGGATCTCTGCGTCCATGCCTATGCCGGCGATCACCAGGAACACGTGCTCGGAGGAGCTGCCGGTGCGTGAGTTTTCGATGCCCATCCGGGCGGTGTCGATATGGCGCTGACGGCCGAACAGGGCGGTGTTGACGTTGGCGTGCAGGTCGTTGAGGTCCAGGTCCACGTTCCGTGCCAGGAGGTTGCCGGTGCCCAGCGGAATCAGCCCCATAGCCACGTTGGTGTGCACGAGGGACTCGGCCACCACGCGGACGGTCCCGTCGCCGCCGCCCACCAGGACGACGTCGGGCCTGTACGCGAGGGCGGCCGCCACCTGTGAGTAGCCGGGGTCCTCCGCCGTGGTCTCGAAAAAGACGGGATCTTCCCAGCCTGCCGCCAGGCAGCCGCGCTGGATGAGGCGTTTCGCTTCGTCCGACTGTGCCTTGATGGGGTTGAGGATCACCGCGACACGCTGTTCCGCGAGGCCCGGATCCTGGGCATCCCCGCCCACGGTACTGCGGATATGCAGGGCCTTGAGCCTGCGGACGCCCCACCAGCTGGAGATGGCGAACGCAAGGGCCACCCCGGTCAGCAGGTACAGGATCCAGTCGCTCATGGTGCCTCAACAGTAGCCCGGCGGAAGCCAGGCGGGCCCCGCACGTCCGCTGCCGCCCGCCGTCGTGCGCGGGATTGGATACCCTTGTGTGGTGATCGACGTAAAAGACCTCAGCGAAAACCCTGATAAATACCGTGCCAGCCAGCGTGCCCGCCGCGCGGACGAGTCAGTGGTGGACGCGATCATCTCCGCGGATGCCGCCCGCCGTGCGGCGCTGATCCGCTTCGAGAACCTCCGGGCCGAGCAGAACGCGTTCGGCAAGAAGGTGGCCCAGGCGAAGGGCGACGAGAAGAAGGCCCTGCTGGCCGAGGTGAAGGAGCTGGCCAACGCAGTCAAGGCCGCCTCCGCCGAGGCCGACGCCGCGCAGACCAAGCAGGATGAGCTGCTGCGCACCATCCCCAACGTCATTGAGAACGGCGTTCCCGAGGGCGGCGAGGACGACTACGTGGTGGTCAAGACGGTGGGCACGCCGCGTGAATTCCCCGACTTTGAGCCCAAAGACCACCTGGAAATCGGCGAACTGATCGGCGCCATCGACATGGAGCGCGGCGCGAAGGTTTCCGGCGCCCGCTTCTACTTCCTCCGCGGCGTTGGTGCCCGGCTGGAAATGGCGCTGCTGCAGATGGCCATGGACCAGGCCATCGAAAACGGTTTTGTCCCCATGATCACGCCAACGCTGGTGCGCCCGGAGACCATGCAGGGCACGGGCTTCGATGTAAAGCACGACGCCGAGATCTACCGGCTTGCCGAAGACGACCTTTACCTGGTGGGCACCTCGGAAGTTGCGCTGGCCGGGTACCACGCGGACGAGATCCTGGACTTCTCCGCCGGCCCCATCCGCTACGCGGGCCAGAGCTCCTGCTACCGCCGCGAAGCCGGCTCGCACGGCAAGGACACCCGCGGCATCATCCGGGTCCACCAGTTCAACAAGGTGGAAATGTTCATCTACACCACGGTTGAGGAAGCGGCCGCCGAGCACCAGCGGCTGCTGGCGTGGGAAGAAGAAATGCTGGCCAAGTGCGAGCTGCCCTACCGGGTGATCGACACTGCTGCCGGCGACCTTGGCACCTCCGCGGCGCGGAAATACGACTGCGAGGCCTGGGTCCCCACCCAGGGCGCGTACCGCGAGCTGACCTCCACCTCCAACTGCACCACCTTCCAGGCCCGCCGCCTGAACATCCGCGAACGAGCGGTGAATCAGGAGGGGGTAGCCAAGGGCACGCGCGCTGTGGCCACCCTGAACGGCACGCTGGCCACCACCCGCTGGATTGTTGCGCTGCTGGAGCACCACCAGAACGCGGACGGTTCGGTCAACGTGCCCAAGGCGCTGCAGAAGTACCTGGGCGGCCTTGAGGTCCTCCCGGTCCTCTAGCTGGCTGCCCGTTCCTAAGCTCGTTCGCGGATCCGAACCTTCAAGATGAGGTTCTGCGAACAAGCTTCTGACCTGGCGCGTTCGAGAAGTTCTGGCGTGTCGGGCCGCGCGCGGCTTTGTCCACATAGCCCGGCCACACTGCTGACTCCCAATACTGTTCCGGCCAGCCTTGACCCATGGAGATTTTGCCGGGGCTCATCGATTCCGCTGCCATCCTTCGTGAGCGCGGGACTACGGACGCTATCCACCGCGAGTTCCGGGCCGGAAGGCTTGTCCGTATCAGGCGGGGATTCTATGTGCAGACCGCCGACTGGCTCAGGGCGCGGCCGTCGGAGCGTTTCGCCTGGTCGACGGCGGCAATTACCAGATCCGTCAAGGGCGCCCTGCTGTGCGGGGAGACGGCAGCGCTAGCCAGTGGATTGCCCACCCTTCGCACGCCTCCCTGCGTTGAGCTGGCCACCACCCTGCCGGGACGGAGCGGGGTGCGGAGGTCGCCCCTGATGGTCGTGGGGGAGGACAGTGCAGCACAACAGGCGCGGGGAGTGCGCTCGTACCCGCTGCGGTACTGCCTCAAGCCGGATGTGGAACCAGTGGCTTACGGGGAATACCGCTGCACAAGCCGGATCCGGACAACCGTTGACGTTATGGTCACGGCCAGCTTCACCGAGGCCCTGGTGGTGGCTGACGGGTTGGCTCGGATACTTAGCCGCGAGGGAAGGCTGCCGTCGGATGCGGGTCTTCTTGCCATCCAGGCAATAGCGGATGGCATAGCGGCCCACCCTTATGCTTCCGCTCGACGCCGGGCGGAAAGGGTGGCGGTTCTGGCCAGCCCCCTGGCAGAGTCCGTTGGTGAGTCCTACAGCCGGGCGGCTTTCGACTTGCTTGGATTCGAACAGCCCGTGTTGCAGCACGCCTTTCATGACGGGGAGGGCTTTATCGGCAGGGCAGATTGCTGGTGGCCCAAGCAGCGGGTGGTGGGGGAATTCGACGGAAAGGCCAAGTATGTCGAGGCCGCTGTCCGGGGCAAGGCCTCAGCAGAGGAAGCCGTGTACCGGGAAAAGCTCCGCGAGGATCGGATCCGGCGGTTGGGCTTCGGCTTTGTGCGCTGGAGCTGGGCCGATCTGGAAGACCCCGGCCGACTTAAACGTAGGTTGCTCGCAGCCGGGCTGCGCCCTCGGATCAGAAGCTAGTTCGCAGATCGGAACCTTGAAAGCCATGATCTGCCAACAAGCTTGGGAGTGGTCGGCGCCCGCGCATGGTCGCGGCATACCAACAAACGTTAATGCGGAGTTCAACATATCTGTGGCCTGCGTCCTAGCGCCGCCGGGGGTCCTCTGGTTCACTATGTGAATGACAACGCTGACTGAAACCTCAGTCGCCGGCAACGATGACCGGCGAGACAACGAAAACATCAACGGGCAGAAGCTGATGGTCGCCTTGGACGTGGACGGCACGCTGGTTGACCACGACGGCCACATGTCCCCGGGCGTCCGCGAATCGGCGCAGGCAGTAGTGGCTGCCGGGCACGAGGTCATGATCGCCACCGGCCGGTCCCTCAACGCCACACTGCCCATCATCGAGAAGATCGGGATCGAGCGCGGCTACGCTGTCTGCTGCAACGGCGGTGTCACCCTCCGCCTGCACCCCGGGCTGGACGGCGGCTACGAGGTCATCCACAAAGCCACCTTCGATCCCGGACCCGCCCTCCGGGCGCTCCGGGATCGGCTTCCCTCGGCCAAGTACGCGTTGGAGGATGCTGACGGGAACTTCCTGTCCACCGAGCGCTTCCAGGATCCCAGTTTTGGCGTCGAGGCTGTCGGCGTCGATTTCCACACCATGCTCGAAGCCACGGCCGTGCGCGTGGTGGTCTTCAGCACGGAGAATACCCCGGAAGAGTTCAACGAGGCGATCGAGCACATCGGCCTCGCCGGAGTCACGTACTCCGTGGGCTGGACGGCCTGGCTGGACATCGCTGCGGCCGGCGTGACCAAAGCGAGTGCGCTGGAGAACCTCCGTGGGAGGCTCGGCATTGAACAGCACCTCACGGTGGCCATCGGCGACGGCCGCAACGACATCGAGATGCTCACCTGGGCCGGGCGGGGCGTGGCCATGGGGCAGGCGCCCGAGGAAGTCATCGCCGCTGCGGACGAGGTCACCCACTCAGTGTTCGACGACGGTGCCGCCCACGTGCTGCGCAGCTTGCTCTAACGCAGTACAAGGCAGAATGGACAGCATGACCCTCACGACGTTCGCCCTCATCCGCCACGGCCAGACAGACTGGAACGCCCAGCGCCGGTTGCAGGGATCCACCGACATTCCCTTGAACGACGTCGGCCGGGCCCAGGCGCGCGACGCCGTCGCTGTGCTGTCCGCTTACGAATGGGACGCGATCGCGTCCTCGCCCCTGAGCAGGGCCGCCGAAACCGCGGACCTGATCGCGGCCGGGCTGGGCCTCAGCGATGTCCGCCGCGTCCCGGAACTGACGGAGCGCAGCTTTGGCCCGGCCGAGGGCATGCAGGCGGGTCCTGAACTGGAGGCGTTGCGCATTCCCGGCGGCTTCCGCGGCGCCGAAAGCGAGGACGAGGCAGCGGACCGGGGACTGGCCGCGCTGGAGGCACTCGCCGAGGAATTCCGCGGCAGCCGGCTCCTCGTCGTCGCGCACGGGACGCTCCTGCGGGTCAGCCTCAGCCGCGCCGTGGGGAGCACCCTGACCAGCATCGACAACGCGGTCCTGAACCTGGCGCACCACCATGCCATCGACGGCTGGCAGCTGGAATACTTCAACGGCGAACCGGTGATGGCCGCAACGCAGCGCTAAGGCAGGCCGCCGCTAGCGCACCTCAAGGATCAGGGCCAGCAGCCGTGCCGCCGCAGGCCGGGCCGCGTGCTCCTCATTCCACTGCGCCCGCGCCACCGCCTTGCTGACGGCCTGCGTGGTGATGCCCAGCTCCTGGGCCACCGCCTTCTGCTGGCCGCGGACGCCGGGGGTCATCAGGTCCAGCACCCGCCACTCGGCCCCGGACCGGTCCCGCACGATATGGCCCAGCAGCCGCAGCACGGCCTCGGCGTCGTGGGCTATGTCCGCCAGCGGCCCCTCCACCGCTACGGGCACCCGCTCCTTGCTGTTGCGGAGCCGGTCCACGGCACGCCGCGCGTACACCAGCCCGTGGCCTGAGGCGTCCTTGATCTGGTTGGGCAGCGGCTCGTTGACGGGCCCGACGCCGATCCCCACGTACCAGGAACCGCACCGCAGCGCGATCATCGCTGCCTCCACCGCCTGGTGCGGACAGTCCACGATGCCCTGGACCTCGTCCTCCACCGACCGGTCGAAGTCGAGGCGCGCAGGAATATGCCGCAGGTCCTTGAGGAGCTGCGGCACCCGGTCGCCATCGCGCCGGCTATCCGTCTGGTTGATTGTCAGCGTGAACATCTGAATCCAAAGACTACCGGTTGGTAGCAGCCCCAGGGCAAGCGGGGTTGCCTCGCGCCGGCCCATCTGGTGCGATGGGGGAACGGCCGCACCTGCCTCATGGCGACAGCGGGGAAACACGCTACGTGAGGACGGTTATGACCAGCAGCATGGGGCACGACGAACTTGAGCTTGTGGACCGCTGGTGGCGCGCCGCCAACTACCTGTCCGTCGGGCAGATCTATCTCCGCTCCAACCCGCTGCTGCGCGAACCGCTGAAAGCCGAGCACACGAAGTCCCGGCTGCTTGGCCACTGGGGCACCACCCCCGGCCTGAATTTCGTCTATGCCCACCTGAACCGCGTCATCCGCCGCGACTCCGCCGAGATGCTCTTCGTGGCAGGTCCCGGCCATGGCGGCCCCGCCGTCGTCGCAAACGCCTGGCTGGAAGGCACCTACTCCGAGATCTATGGGCACGTGGGCAACGACGCCGACGGCATGGCCGAGCTCTTCCGGCAGTTTTCCTACCCGGGCGGCATCCCCAGCCACGCCGCCCCCGAGACCCCCGGCTCCATCAGCGAAGGTGGTGAACTCGGGTACTCCCTGGCCCACGCCTACGGATCGGTGCTGGACAATCCCCAGCTGGTCACCGCCGTCGTCATTGGCGACGGGGAAGCCGAAACCGGCCCGCTCGCCGCCAGCTGGCACTCCCACAACTTCCTGGACCCTGCCGCGGACGGTGCCGCGCTGCCCATCCTGCACCTGAACGGCTACAAGATCGCCAACCCCACCATCTTGGCGCGCATGCCCGAAGGGCAGCTGGAACAGCTCCTGCGCGGGTACGGCCATGAGCCGTATTTCGTCACGGTGAAGGACTCGGACAACACCGAACAGGCGCACAGGGACTTCGCCGAAGCGCTGGACCGCAGCCTTGCCGGCATCCGCGCCATCCAGGAGTCCCGCCGTGCGCCGGAGGCCGGAACGGACGAGCTGGACGGTGCCCCGCGCTGGCCCATGATCGTCCTGCGCTCGCCGAAGGGGTGGACGGGACCCCGCGTGGTGGACGGGCTGCAGGTGGAGGGGACGTGGCGGAGCCACCAGGTTCCGCTCTCTGAGGTCCGCACCAACGGGGAGCATCTGAAGCAGCTGGAAGAGTGGCTGCAGTCCTATGGGCCTGCGGAATTGTTCGACGGCGACGGCCGGCTCCGGCCCGACGTCGCCGTGGCCGCCCCCACCGGCTCCTTGAGGATGAGCGCCACGCCGCATGCCAACGGCGGCCTGCTCCGCAAGGCGCTGAAGCTGCCCGCGTACCGGGACCACGCCGTCGAGGTCCCGGAGCCCGGGACGGACCGCGTCAGCCCGATGATCACACTCGGCTCGTGGATGCGGGACGTCATCTCGCTGAACATGGAAAATTTCCGGCTCTTTGGCCCGGACGAGACCGCGTCCAACCGCCTGCAGAACGTCTACGAGGTCACCGACAAGGTGTGGCAGTACCGGATTGACGACGTCGACGAGAACCTCGCGCGGTCCGGCAGGGTGATGGAGGTGCTCAGTGAACACCTGTGCCAGGGCTGGCTGGAGGGCTACCTCCTGACCGGCCGGCACGGCGTCTTCAGCTGCTACGAGGCCTTCATCCACATTGTCGACTCCATGTTCAACCAGCACGCCAAGTGGCTGAAGGTGCACCGGCAGCTGCCGTGGCGTCAGCCGGTGCCCTCGCTGAACTACCTGCTGTCCTCCCACGTCTGGCAGCAGGACCATAACGGGTTCTCGCACCAGGACCCCGGATTCATTGACCACGCCGTGAACAAGAAGGCGGAGGTCATCCGGGTCTACCTCCCGGCCGACGCCAACACCCTGCTGTGCGTCATGGCCCACTGCCTGTCCTCCACGGACTACGTGAACATCGTGGTCAGCGGCAAGCAGCCCTCGCCCACATGGCTGGGCCCGGCCGACGCCGCCAACCACTGCCGCAGGGGGCTGGGCATCTGGGACTTCGCGGGGTCCGAGGTGCCCGGCGAGGAGCCCGACGTCGTGATGGCCTGCGCGGGCGACGTCCCCACCGTGGAGACCGTAGCCGCGGCGGAACTGCTGAAAGAGGGCGCGCCCGGGCTGAAAGTCCGGGTGGTGAACGTGGTGGACCTGATGCGGCTCCAGGACGAGAGCGAGCACCCCCACGGGCTTCCGGCGCGGGACTTCGACGGGATCTTCACAGCGGACAAGCCCATCATTTTCGCCTACCACGGCTATCCCGCGCTCATCCACCGGCTTGCCTACCGCCGCAACAACCAGGACGGGCTGCACGTGCGGGGCTACAAGGAAGAAGGAACCACCACCACGCCGTTCGACATGGCGATGCTGAACGGTATTGACCGGTTCCAGCTGGCCATCGACGCCATCGACCGCGTGCCCGGGCTGGCCGAGCGGCATTCATCCCTCCGCCAGAGCCTCCAGGACCGGCGGATGCGGGCGCGCGAACACACCCGCACGCACGGTGAGGACCCGGAGGAGATCCGGAACTGGACCCTCGGCTAGCCCCCCTTGGAGTTTTTGTCCAGATATGCAGGGTTCCGCAGTGGCAAAGCCTGCATATCTGGACAAAAACTCCTCTAGTCGACCAGTCCGTCGAGGCCGCAGGACGGCAGATGGATCCAGCCCTCGGTGCGGGCGGCTGCGGCGTGCGCGTCGTCAGGACCGGCCGTCAGCCCGAGGGCAACGGCCCGGGCCGTGAGCGAGGCGATGACGGCGTCGAACATGTCGTCCGAGGCGGCCAACCGGTCCCCGTAGCCGTCCAGGTCCAGCCAGGGAGCCTGCTCCTTCAGGATGCCGAGGAGCGCGGCAAGCCGTTCCGCCTCGGAGCTGCCGCGTCCCTTGTAGCCCCGGGCGTTCAGGCCCCAGATTTTCAGCGACGCGGCCGGATAGACCTCCGCAAGGCGTCCGGAACCGTCCCTGAGCTGCGGCCCATGGAGCGCTGCGATCTTTGCCTGGATCACGGCGCACCGCATGGCGGGATGCGCCAGCCTGTCAGCGGAAACACTGAGCGGAATCAGACCCGTCCGGCCCGTGACGAAGCGGTCCGTGTCCCGGTAGGCCAGCAGCCGCCGTCCCTCTATCCCGTCGTGCTCCAGCACGGGTCCGGCGTCGAAGGCCAGGTGCCCGGCCAGGAATGGAATGAGGGCGTCCGGCCAGCCAACCGGGCAGTCCACGCCGGTCATGTCGCTGGCGCCGAAGAGGGAAACGATCTCCTGGTCCTGCACGTCCAGGCCGAGGTGCACCAGCCGGGCTGATCCGCGGCTCCACTCGATGACGGCCACGGCCGTCTTTTTGGCAGCCGCGGCCAGGTCCACTCCGAGCGTCTTCACGTGACCAGACTCTACCGCCGGCCGCCCTGGCCTGTACCGGCGTGCGCCAGCCGGTACTGGACAGCGGATGACGCCCCGCCTGGGTTCTGCAAGGCTGGGGCGTGGTGGGCCACCCCGGCTGACCAGGCCCGAAAGGAATATCCCCATGCCCTGGCTCGATCTTCTCGGCAACGACATCCACTACACGGACTCCGGCCGCGGCCGGCCGGTGGTGCTGCTGCATGGCCATGCCTCGGCGGCGGCGTGCTGGGAACCGATCATCCAGGACCTCGAACGGGACTTCCGGGTCCTGGCATACGACACCTACGATCATGGCTGGTCATCGAACTCTCCGCGGCAGGGACCCCTGGTTGACCGGGAGGCGGAGCTGGAGCACTTCATAGGCTCCCTGGGCCTGGAAGACCCGGTCATTGTGGGGCAGTCCATGGGCGGCATGACCACGCTGCGCTGGGCCGTCCGCCACCCCGGCAGCGCGGCTGCCCTGGTGGTCTGCGGGATGGGATGGCCGCTGGTGGTGCCGCCGCCGGGACAGGAAGGCCAGCCGGAAAAGTTCGAGGTCTTCAGCTCCCTCGACCAGGACGAGCGGATCTGGCTTGGCGTGGGAAACTCCTTCACGGAGCAGTGGATCGCGGACAACCCGAAGGACTTTGCCCGCTATCTCAGGGTCCGTTCAACCGCCACCGCCATTGAAGCGGCCAGGTACCCGCGGAGCCTCGAACAAAGCCAGGGCGAGTTTCTCAGCGCTGACCCACGGGACGTCGAAGCCTTCCAGCAGGGACTGGAATCAGTAACCAGCCCGCTGGTGGTGCTGATCGGAGAGGAAGAAAGGCCACGCATCCGCCGCGGGGCAGAGCACGTTGCCGCCACGGTGCCCGGCGCCCGTCTCCTGGTTGTCGGGGATGCCGGCCATAATGCCTACTTCCAGCGCCAGGACATCCTGGTGGACGCTGTGCGCAGCACGGTTTCCACCACCCGGGGACGCCGGCGGGGCTGATGAGGCCGCTCCGAGGTGTAATCCAGGGCGCCCGGGATGCCGCCCTTTTCGCCAAGGCTGTCACCGCGCGCAAAACGTGACCACAGTGTCCGGAGTTCCCGCCCCACGGCGTCCACGTCCTCCCAGCCGGCACCGGCAACCAGTCCTGCTCCCTCCCACGTGTTCCGGTTTCCGAAGAGCAGCGGCAAATCGATGGTGTGCGCGGCGCCGAGGACGTTCCCCGGGGCATGCCAGTGCAGAACGTAACGGTGTGCGCTGCCGCCGGCCTGGACATGACGGCGTGCGAACTTACGGGCTGCCCGGCCATAAACGGTCTCCGTGACCACCCAGTTGATGGCCCGGAGGAGGGTGGGGCCGGCGACGGGAACACTGTCCAGGCGGCTGAGGTAGGGGCTGCGGGGGAGGAACAGCCTGGCTTCCTCCGAGGTGTGGCCGATCAGGATCTCGACGCCGGGCGCGGAGCGGTTCCAGGCGGCCTCGATCCCGGTTTCCTCCGGCAGCGGCGCGTGCCCATACTGCGTTCCGAACGGCATCGCAGCCAGCATCCCGAACTTCCGGGCCACCTGCGCCACATGGTCCTCCCGCTCCACCACCTCCATGGCGGGAGTCTCTTCGGTCACAGCCTCGGCCGCGATCCCCATGGCATGGTTCATTTTTGCCCGGCCCCGGGAGATGCCCAAAGGGGCGCTCTGGATTATGGCGCGCTGGAACAGTGCCGGCGCGTCGGGGGTCGCCATTAAGTGGGCGATCGCGTCCCCACCTGCGGACTGGCCGAAAGCAGTCACCCGGCCGGGATCGCCGCCAAATGCGGAGATGTTGCGCTGCACCCAGCGGAAAGCCTCGAGCTGGTCCAGCAGGCCCAGGTTGGCAGGCCGGCCCGAGCGGGTTGCCAGGAAGCCGAACAGCCCCAGCCGGTAGGTCACCGAGACCACCACCACGCGGTTCTCGGCCACCAGCACCGCAGGATCGAAGATGGCGAGGTCACCGGAGCCGGTGGTGTAGGAACCGCCATGGATCCACACCAGCACGGGCAGCCGCGCGCTTTCCGGGCTGGACAGGTCAATGTCCGCGGGCATGGTGATGGACAGGTTCTGGCAGTCCTCGCTCCCTGGAAGTTCGCCGTACCTGGTACCCAGGATGACGTCCAGGAAGGGCACGGGCCCTTGCGGGCAGGCAGGGGCGGGCGAGGTTGCGGCGTACGGCGCGGTCCAGTCAGGGGCCGGAGCCGGTGGCTGGAAACGTCCGGCGGTGGCGTACGGAATCCCGGTGGCGCGGAGGACGTCGCGGTCCCGCCAGCCTGTGACGGGACCGCAGGGGGGACTAAACAGGGGCTCGGAACTCACAGGGCAACGATTCCACAAGTTCCTGGGAGTTTTTGTCCACTTATGCAGGCTTTAACGGCGGTGAAGCCTGCATAAGTGGACAAAAACTCCAGGAATGACGACGGCGGGTGGTGCGGTTCCTGAAGAACCGCACCACCCGCCGTCGCGCGTTAGCCCGTGGGTGGGCCCACGCCGGCAGGGTTCCCTGACCGAGCGAAGCGAGGTAAGGGAGACACGCCCTAGTGGCCCGTGGGGACGTAGCGCTTGATGGAGGCTTCCAGTTCGGCCTCGGCGGCGGCGCGGTCGCCCCAGCCCTCGGCCTTGACCCACTTGCCCGGCTCCAGGTCCTTGTAGCGGGTGAAGAAGTGCTCGATTTCCTTGATCAGGAAGTCGCTGACGTCGGTGACTTCCTGGATGTGGTCAAAGCGGGCATCCACGGGGACGCAGAGGATCTTGGCATCTCCGCCGCCGTCGTCGGTCATGTTGAAAACGCCGATGGGGCGGGATTCAACGATGACGCCGGGGTGCAGGTCGAAGTCCTGGAGGAGCACCAGCGCGTCCAACGGGTCGCCGTCTTCGCCGAGGGTGTTCTCGAAGTATCCGTAGTGCGTGGGGTACTGCATGGAGGTGAAGAGGACGCGGTCCAGGCGGACGCGGCCGGTCTCGTGGTCGACTTCGTACTTGACGCGCGATCCCTTGGGGATCTCGATGGTCACGTCATGCTTCATGGAATGCTCCTCGGCAAGTCAGGGGGTTCGCGGCACTTCTGACGGGCAACAAAAAGGACTGTCAGTGCCGCCGACTATTATCGAGGATATAGCGAGAGGCCCTGGAATCAGGAACTTGTGGGGAAATTTCAGGACTTGAGGACCGGCGCGGGCATGACCAAAACAAGCAGTACGGATCAGTGGCTTGGCCGTGCCCGGCAGGCGGTGCGGGGCGGCGCCGGTGGCGTGCGGAGGTCCTGGCAGTTGGTCTTGCTCTCGGCGCTTCTGGTGGCCCTCGCCGTCCCGGCCGCACTGCTGGTGGCGCCGGGCTTCCTCGGTCCCGAACCACCAGCCCCCGCTCCGCCTGCGCCCGCCTGGCAGCAGGTTCCAACAGCACTTTCACCCGTGCCGGGGCTCGCACCGCCGGACGGCTCCGCTCCCGTCCCGCTCCCGTCCGCCGTCAGTGCCCAGCTGGAACCGCTGCTGACGGCCGACGGCGGCGGAACTTTCACCGCCGTGGTGCAGGATGCGCTCACCGGCCAGGTCCTGTTTGACCGCGGCGGTTCGGAAGGCCGGGTGCCGGCGTCCAACATGAAGCTGCTGGCGGCCGTCGCCGCCCTGCGGGTCCTGGGCCCGGAGCACACGTTCGCCACCCGAATTGTCGCCGGGCCGGCGCCCGGCCAGGTGGTGCTGGTTGGCGCCGGCGACGTCCTTCTTGGACCCGGAGGGTCCGCCCCGGAGCGGGTGATGGGCCACGCAGGCCTGGGAACGCTGGCGGACCAGGCCGTGGAGGCCCTGCAAAAGGGCGGTGCCACAGGGGAGATCAAGGTCCTGGTGGACGATTCCCTCTTCTCGGGCCCCGCCCTGAACCCGGCGTGGGGGCCAGGGGACGTGGCCGCCGGTGAAGTCGCTCCCGTATACCCCCTGGCATTGAACTCCGCCCGCTATGATCCCGCCGTCACCACCGGCCCCCGCCCGCAGGACGCGGCAATGACGGCGGCGGAGGAATTCGCCGCCCGGCTGCGCACGGCAGGCGCCGCCGCGGGAC
>NZ_JBJURL010000191.1:0-788 GCF_046097905.1 Pseudarthrobacter sp. NKDBFgelt
TACTCGGTGATGGAAGGGTGTGTGGCCACGTCCCTGAAGCGTGAGGGGGTGTTGCCGGGCGGGTTGAAGGTCCGGCGGCGGGCCCCTGACTGGTATGACCGGTTGCGGAAGGAAAGCGCTCGGCCTGCCGGTGACAGCCAGGACGGGGCGGGGGAGTTCCATGACCCGAAGTATTGGCAGGAGTGGGTTAACTTGGTCGCCTTGGCGGTGAATGAGGAGAACGCTTCCGGGGGCCGGGTGGTGACGGCGCCGACGAACGGTGCGGCGGGGATTATTCCGGCGGTGCTGTATTACGCGCTGCATTTCGCGCCGGGGATGGAGAACGCCTCCCAGGAGGACCGCGACGACGTGGTGGTCAGGTTCCTGCTCGCCGCCGGCGCTGTGGGGGTGCTGTATAAGGAGCAGGCATCCATTTCGGGGGCTGAGGTGGGGTGCCAGGGCGAGGTGGGGTCGGCGTCGTCGATGGCTGCTGCGGGCCTGGCTGAGGTGATGGGCGGAACCCCGGCGCAGGTGGAGAACGCGGCGGAGATCGCGATGGAGCACAACCTGGGGTTGACGTGTGATCCGATCGGCGGGCTGGTCCAGGTTCCGTGTATCGAGCGGAACGCGATCGCGGCGGCGAAGGCGATCAACGCCGCGAAGATGGCGCTCTGGGGCGACGGCTCCCACCGCGTCTCGCTGGATGAGGTGATCGTGACCATGCGCGAGACCGGTAAGGACATGAGCTCCAAATACAAGGAAACGGCCATGGGCGGCCTCGCCGTCAACGTCGTCGAATGCTGAAGGAA
>NZ_JBJURL010000192.1:0-762 GCF_046097905.1 Pseudarthrobacter sp. NKDBFgelt
GCGTGGATGAACCGGCTTTTGCCGAATGTGTTGAGGTCATAGATTTCTACGTCGGGCAGTGCTTTCGCCGCTTGGGCGGGAAACAACTCAGTGTTTCGGTCAATAAGTATTGCGAGCTTCTTCGGCGCAAGGCTGCTGACCAGAGCGGCGAGTGCGGCGAGGTCATCATCCCAATAGGGGCTGAGCACGACAAGACGCTCGACGCGCTCTCCGTCGATCAGGTTCGTGAACCGCGTTCCTATCCCGGCTGCCGAGCCATTTCCGCTGGAACGTAGCAACGCGGCGCCGGAGCCGTCCGCGAGGCTGACGACATCGGCGGCCGGCTCGGTATCGAAGAGCCAGGGCGTGCGCGCGCGAAGCCATTCGAGCTGGTGGTTCAGTGCCTGCCCTTCCCCGGAAAGTAGGCTGCTCAGGTATTCCCATGTGGCGGCAACGAGCCGGGCTTCGCCTTCAGCTTCCTGTGTGCACGAGACCAGACCCGCGAGTTCCAGGTTCCCGGCGAGACCGGAGGCGGTCATGTTCGCGGAAGAGATGATCGCCCTGCCGCCGCGGCGCCCGAGTTGCAGCACGACCTTCGGGTGAAACACGGTCTTTGGCTGAATGCCGGTCACCGTGTAGTAGCGGCCCGCATGTTCCGGGAGCAGAGATGCTCCGTCGAGCGCATAGGTGAGCATGCGCTCGTCGACCAGCAGCATGTTGTTCGAGCACCCCGCGCCGCGCAGCCTTGGCAGTGCGATGTTCTCATACGCATCGAAATCGATG
>NZ_JBJURL010000193.1:0-760 GCF_046097905.1 Pseudarthrobacter sp. NKDBFgelt
TGCTGCTGGCCAGGCGCGGAGGCTACGGGGTGGCGGTGGTCAGCGAAGGGCAGGTCCTCGCGTCGAAGGTGGGATCCACGTATGTGCAGTCCCGGACGGCCGCGGGCGGACAGTCGCAGCAGCGGTTCGCCCGGCGGCGGAACAACCAGGCCGACGCCCTGGTGGAGGCTGTTGCGGAACAGGCCGCACGCATCTTCGGCGGTGAACCTTTTGAGTACGTGGTTCCCGGGGGCGACAGGGCCCTGGCGGGCCTTGTCCTCCAGCACCCTGCCCTGAAGGGCTTTGCCGCCATGCCCCGGCTGGCCTACCTTGACGTCCCGGATCCCAAGGCAGCAGTGCTGCGTAAAGCGGCCGCCGATTCGTGTGCCGTGCGGATCCAGGTCACCGACGCCTCCTAGTCAGCAGCCTGTCAGCGCCCGGCGGGGCCGTTCCTGGCGGTAGAGATAGCGGCCCGCTTCCTCGAACCCCGCCTGCTGGTAGAGCTGCCGGGCGGCGGAGTTGGCAGCTGTGACCAGCAGCCAGAAGCTTTCCACGTGGCGCGCGGCCCCTTCGGACTGGAGCGCCTGGAGCACTGCTGTGGCGTAGCCCCGCCTGCGGTGCGCGGGCGACGTCGCCATGCAATAGATTCCTCCCGTGGCGCCCACCAGGGCGAGGCGCCCGACGGCGGCCGGGGCGCCGTCGTCGTCCCTGGCGAGGGCATAGAGCGCTGGGCACCCCGTCACGATCAAGCGCGCTGTCTCCCGCGCCTGGCCACCGCCCC